>JAKSBK010000065.1 GCA_022361155.1 Pseudomonadota bacterium | reverse complement strand
GCCGGGGCGGTTGCACCGCAGCCGATCAGCTTCCTGTCGCTGCTCGCGGAGATGACGAATCGCGATCTGTTGGCAGTGCATCCTCGAGCTCACGCGCCGCACAAGTGCCTGCAGGCCAGCAGCTACGACCGGGGCTCGACGGCTCCGGACCAGCCAGGCTGGTTCGCGAACCAAGATTGGTCTTGGTACATCCGCGACGAGATGAATCAGGGGCGAAGAGAGTGGGTGCTGCTGGACGCGGCCGGACCTGGTGCGCTCACGCGCTACTGGACGACCTTCGGGTCGGGATCGGAAACCGGCACCCTGCGTTTCTACCTGGATGGCAGCACCACTCCTTTTTGGGCCGGCAAGGCCACCGAACGGGTGGGCATAAACCCCGAGATGGGCTGGCCGCTTTCTTCACGCACGGTGGATCGCGACCCGCTGCAAGGCGGGCAAGCGCACCCTGGACACAACCTGTACGCGCCGATTCCCTACGCGAAGAGTCTCAAGATCACCTACGACGTTCCTCCGGGCAACAGGAGCAGCTCGTTCAGGCTGTTCTATAATATCAACCATCGGAGCTATGGACCGGGAGTCCAGGTCCAGAGCTTCGACCCGAGCGCGCTTGCGGATCCAGCCGTGGCCGCCAAATTGGCCGAGACGAACGCTCAGCTCTCGAGCCCGGACACGGCTCCGCGTGGTCTGGGCAATCGGCAGCTTCGCACCTCGGGCCTGCTCGCCTCGGCACAGGCGCTCGAGCAACCCCTGGCGGGCGCTGGCGCCATCCGGAGGCTTCGTCTCACGCTCCAAGCCGGCGACCAAGCGGCAGCCCTCAGGCACACCTTGCTGGAGCTCGGTTTCGACGGGCGGCAGACGGCGCGGGTTCCAGTAGGGCTTTTCTTCGGCACCGGAAGCAAGCGCTTCGCGCCCCTGCACGAGTGGTACCGAACTGTCGATCCCGCGACCGGGCAGATGACCGTGTACTGGACCATGCCCTACCAGCTGAACGCGAACGTACGTGTGGTCAACAGCGGGAATCAACCGGTTCAGGTCTTCCTCGAGGTCGAAACGGGCGCCTGGAACTGGACCCCGGATTCCATGCACTTTCATGCCGCGTATCGGGAACAGCTGCGCGTCCCCAGATTCAACGCGCAAGGCCAGGATTGGAACTACGTTACCATCACGGGCCGGGGTGTCTACGTAGGCGACGCGCTCGAGGTGACCAGTACCGTCGCTGCGTGGTGGGGCGAAGGGGATGAGAAGATCTTCGTCGACGGGGAAGCCTTCCCTTCCCATTTCGGGACCGGCACCGAGGACTACTACGGGTACGCCTGGGGCCATGCGGAAACCTATAGCCAGCCGTTCATCAGTCAGCCACTGGCCGGTGCGAACCACGCTGTGGGCACGACCGTAAACAGCCGCACCCGCGCCCTAGATGGCATTCCGTTCGAGCGGTCCCTGAAGGTCGACATGGAGATCTGGGGCTGGCAGGGAGGTCCGCGAGACTATTCGGTCGCGACCTTCTGGTACCAGACCCCTGGCCCGTAACCGGCACCTTTTGGCGGCGCCCGCTAATATGCAGACAGTCCGTGCAGCTGCAGCGGTACAGGCTCGTCCACGGGTCCCAGGATCGGCCCATCTTTCCGGGTATAGTGCCGCCCGAGCGGCCATGATATCAAGTGGTTTGTCTGCCTCGACGGGCCTAGCCCGTTGACGAGACACCTCAAGAGGTTTCCAATAGAAGTGGACGACACGAACGGGAGAACAGCTGCGGCCGGCAAAGGCTCCGGGGGCAGCCGCGGAAGAGCAGGCTCGGTGGCTCTGACGCTGGAAGAGGAAAATCTCCTGGAGGGGTGCCGTAAGGGCGGTGAGCAAGCCTGGTTGGCCCTCTACCGAGCCTATGGGCGGGACGTCGGCGTCTTTCTCAAGAGCATGGTGCCCCATTCCAGCGAAATCGACGACTTGGTGCAGAAGGTTTTTCTTGAATTCCTCACCTCCCTGGATCGCTTTCGCGGCGATGCAAGCATACGGACCTGGCTTCATCGAATCGCACTTCGTGTGGCCCAACACAATGCTCGCAGCAACCGCCGCAGGGCCCGCTTCGTGCGTGCCTATGCCGAGACCCTGCGAGACGACGCGAGGAGCCCGGAGGGTCAGGCACTTGCGCGCGTCCAACTAACGCAGGTGCAGAGCGTATTGTTGGACCTGCGAACGCCCTTCCGAGAAGTGTGGATTCTGCGTGAGCTGGTGGGTCTCAGCGTCGCCGAGACGGCGGCCGTGTTGGAAACGCAGCCGGCGACGGTGCGTACGCGCCACCTGCGTGCCCGGCAGCGCGTTCTTGCAGTCCTGCAGCGCTTGGATGGTGCCAACCTCGAACTCGCGCGTCGCAGGAGCATTCCCAGCGCAGTGCGTATGAAGGGAACCGCTACCTCATGACCATTCGCTGCGAATCGATCCAGAAGTGGCTTGCCTGCCGCAGCGACGATCAAGCCGGCCGTCAACACGAGGAAGCAGCCAGCTACCAGGAGCACCTGGCAAAGTGTCAGAGCTGCAGCGCGCTGCTGCGTCGCTACCAGGCGTTCGTTGCTCAGCTCGAGGCCGAGTGCGCCTATGACCCTGACTCCGAGACCGAGCAGCGGTTCATTGCGGCCGCTCGACTGACAGTGCAGAGGGGGCGGGCGGCATCCGACTTCGACGAGCCGCGTACCAAGACCCTCCGGGGAGCATCCGGGGCCGTGGCGCCCTTTCCTCTCGAAGCCATACGCAAGAAGCGAGCTGCACCTGCTTCTGGGGCTGGGAGCCGGGAGCGTTTGTGGAAGCACCTAATTGGCCCTATGGCGGCCGCTGCGGTCCTCGGATTCATCTGGGACAACATGGGGCGGGGGGTCGCGCCGGAGACCGGCAACACGACCCGTGAATCTGGCCAAAGAGCTGCCGCGTCCGCGGACCGTAACGATCCGGTCGCCGATAATCCGAAGAAACCGGACCAGACCGCGGCGGCGCCTGCAACCGTGGGGAGCGAGGCGGAAGGGCCGGGAACCGAGCGTGATCTCGAGACGGAGCTACGCGAGGGTCTTACCAAAGTCGAGCCCAAGGACTGGATCGCCTGGGAGGGTATCTGGAAGATCTCGGGCAACCGGCTCGAGGCAACACGCGGGACGGGGCGCAAGGCCACGGTTCGCGGCGGCGGCTTGATGGATCTGGCAGCCGAGGCACGAATTCGTATCGTTGAAGACGGTCTGCCGAGAAGCTCGGATGCGGGCCTGATCTACCGCGTGAAGAACCCAAGCTCGACCAACGATGGTTTTGATGGCTACTACGCGGCCATTTCCACTCAGGCCAACGTGGTGATGCTGGGACGCATGGGTCCCGGCTTCACCGTTATCCAGGAAGTCGACATGCCCATCGTTCTGGGCCGGTGGTACACGCTCAAGGTGGTCGCATCGGGCTGCTCCCACAAAGTCTACCTGGATGACGTGCTCACGATCGATGCCAGCGACTGCGGGTGGCGCGGCCCGGGCCTGTTTGGCGTACGGGCCCACGATAGCTGGGCGCAATGGGCTGGGTTCGCGGTCAGCGATGAGCCCACGCCCAGGATCGCCTGGGTGGCAACGGCAACAAGCCCTCCTTCTCGGTCTGGAGCCTCCCGCGATGCAGCGAAGCGCGCGCAGTCGTCCCCGCTGGTGGCAGCGCTGCCGAACCGTGGACGAAGCAACAGTGCGCCCGGCAGCGCCCAGCCCGGCGCGTGCGTCACGACTTGCTCGTTGCCGAACGCCACGGCGAGCTGCGTTGCGGGAAGATGCGAGATCGCCTCATGCGACGCTCGCTGGGGCAACTGCGATGGCGAGCCACAAAACGGCTGCGAAACGGAGCTCACCAGGGGCCTGCGCTACGATTTCAGCGACGAAGACCATGCGGGCTGGACACCGTGGCCTCCGAGTGGCCGGACCGTGACCAAGGGTACGCTCAGGCACCAAGACTGCGCATGGACGGAGCCGGGCCAAGTCGGCGTCCTTGGCACGTGTACGAGCGCTCGTTGGGATTGGTTTCGTGCGAAGGGGCCTTAGGAGGCGTCCCGCTGGGACTCTCGGCCGGTGACCAGCCGCCGGGGAGCTTGGCACGACCGAGAAATCATATACAAGAACGTTTTTCGTATCTAAGACTGAAACGCAGTTGTCGCGCTAGCGCCGCGTGCGCTATGTTCCTGCTTCTTGCGAGAGGAAGCTTGGCGTGCGAGAGGTCGGTTCGAGCCAGCGAGCTGGAGGCAGGGACAGCCACTGCTGCATGATGCTCATTGCGGTGCTGGCTGTGGGCGGATGCAACAGGCCGTTGACGCCGCCTGTCATGGTGGCAGCGGGTTCGGGCACGGGGGTTTCTGGTGCGGGCGGTGGCTCCGGCGGTGCGGCCGGTGCCGGGGCGGTTGCACCGCAGCCGATCAGCTTCCTGTCGCTGCTCGCGGAGATGACGAATCGCGATCTGTTGGCAGTGCATCCTCGAGCTCACGCGCCGCACAAGTGCCTGCAGGCCAGCAGCTACGACCGGGGCTCGACG
>JAKSBK010000064.1 GCA_022361155.1 Pseudomonadota bacterium | reverse complement strand
TGTGCCCTGCCCAAGTTCGTCCACGACCGGGCCGACGGCGTGCGGCTGCTCTTCAAGGAGGCTCATGGACATGCGCCGCCCGATGCCGAGATCCGGACGCGAATCACGAGTCTGCCGCGCCCGCAGTTCGCGTACGCGCTGCAGGTTTCGGACGCGGAAAAGGGCAATGGAAACGGAGTGGTAGAGCGAGGGGAAACGGCGACCATCCACCTCAAGGTGCGCAACGTCGGCCGGGGCCAGGGTCATAAGACGCAAGCGAATCTACGCAACATGAGCGGCAGGGGAATCCTGCTGCGCGACGGCCGCTTCCAGCTCGATAACCTCAAGCCCGGTGAGGAACGCGATATCGCTTTCACGTTCGAGTCCCTCCCCGATTCGGACCAGTCCGAAGTCAAGCTCGGCATCTCGATCACCGACATCGATCTGCGGGAGGTCGTCAACGAAACGCTCAAGCTCCCCATCAAGGAACCGCAGGGCGACGCAATCAGGAAGGGGAGCGGCACCGTGAGCCTGCGGGACGGCGCCGTCATCAGGGAGAGGCCGGACACTACCAGCAAGTCCGTCGCCCGCTGCACCGGGGGGCGTTGCTCTCTGCCGGTGCGAGCCCATTTCCGTGGCTTCACCCGCGTGGAAACCGGAGACGGCCGCCAGGGCTGGATCCACGACGCTCAGGCCGCTGGTGCCCATGGCCGGACACGAGGCAGCGTGGCGGCGGACCTCAACCACATGCCGCCACGGCTAGACGTCGACTACGGGCACACACTGGTGACTCGCAGGCCGACGTTGCGGCTGCGCGGTCGCGCGACCGACGAGACCCGCGTCCGCGATATGTACGTTTTCGTTGGCGCGCGTAAGGTATTCTACCGCGCCAACTCGGGATTGAAGAGCCCGCGAGCAGCCGATTTCGAAACCGAGATTCCTCTGAGGGGTGGTATCAATTACGTCACAGTCTTCGCACGCGAGAGCAACGACATCGTGTCCCGCAAGACCTTCGTCGTTCGCCGTGACGGGCCGGACGGATCCTTGCTGGAGACCCCCAAGCTGGACGACGAGACCTACTGGCTCGACGACGTGGCTGAGTGAGCGCCTTCTTCCGCGGGCCCTGACCGGGCCACTTTTTCTCGTTGCATCGCGCTCGGACGCCGCTCAGGCTATCGGTGGGATTGTCCTCGGTGGTCGCTCTCATCGCCGCCTTTCTCTGTGTGCTGGCCAACGCCTTCTTTGTAGCTGCAGAGTTCGCGATGGCCCGCGTGCGGCCGACTGCCATGCAGGCACGCGCGCAAGCTGGGGACAAGCTGGCCGAACGGGCGCTGCGCATGATTTCCCGGCTGGACGCGTACCTCACCGCGACCCAGTTCGGGATCACCCTCGCCTCCCTGGCGCTCGGTTGGCTCGGCGAGCCGGCAGTCGCCGGTTTGATCCGGCCGCTGCTGCAATCGTTGGGCATGTCACCGGTCTTCATCAAGGGCACGGCGCTGGCCATCGCCTTTGGTGTGATCACCTCTCTACATATCGTGGTGGGCGAGCTCGTGCCCAAGTCGCTGGCGATCCTCAGACCCGAAGCGGTAACGCGATGGACCACGTTGCCCATGCTGGCGTTCTATTGGTTCATGTACCCCGTGCTGTACGTGCTCAACGGGATCTCGAACTTTCTCTTGCGGGCGATGGGGCTACCCTCGGGTGAAGCCGCGAGGGCGAAGCTGTCAGCGGAGGAGCTGCAGCTGATCGTGCGAGCTTCCTTTGACGACAAGGGCGTAGAAGGCACCAAGCGCGATCTCTTGGAGCGGGTACTTCGCAGCACCGATCGCCCGCTGCGAGCCATCATGATCCCACGCGTGGACATCGTTACGCTGTCGCTCGCCGACACGGACGCGCAGTGTTTAGCCAAGATCCGCAAGTACGGCTTCAGTCGTTATCCGCTGAGCGAAGACGCGGATCCCGACCGTGTCGTGGGCTACATCTACGTGAAGGACCTGCTGCTCGCCACGGGCAGGGCGAAGGGCGGAATTCGAGCCATGAAGCGCGATGTCCTGTTCGTGCCGGAAACGCAATCGGTGGGTGACCTGCTTGCGTTGTTCCAGCGGACCGCGATCCCTCTGGCGATCGCGGTGGATGAATACGGCGGAACCAGCGGGCTTGTCACGGTGGAAGATGTTGTCGAAGAGCTCGTGGGCGACCTGCACGACGAGCTCGACGGCGAGCAGCCACGGGTCGAGGCCCGCGAGGATGGAACCATCGTGGTGGATGGCACCCTGCCCGTGGGCGAGCTCCCCATCGACGGTTTCCATGTCGAGCCCGGCCTAGCGCATGAGACGTTGGGAGGATTCATCATCGCCACCTTGGGACGCCTTGCTCATCCGGGCGACCGCGTGCGCATGGGGCAGTTCGAAGCCGTTGTCGAGGATGTGCGCAGGCGCAGAATCGGCCGGGTTGCCGTGCGTCGCTACGTGCCGACCCTGAGGCCGGAGAAAGGCGATTCCGTCCCCCCACCAAGCCCCGTAGGACTGGATCCCGACAGCCGGGCGGACTTGGAGTAGTGCCCCAACCCAACTTGATTGGCCAAAACCGACTAAAAGAGCTTGCTGAAGTGATCGATGCCGCGCGGGAGCGAGCCGTGCAGGCGGCGATGTCGCCAAATGGCCTGAGCGGCCGTGTCCAGTGCTGCCCGGTAGTCGAGGGTGTCGAAGTGCAGATGCCAGGGCAAGCGTCGCAAGAGCCCGGCGACGCACGTAGTCTCGATCAAGGGCTCGAACAACGTGTGCGTGATACCACGCGACAGGTGCCAGCCAAGGCCTGACGCCTCCACGAAGCACGCGTGCAAGGGTCGCAAAAGGAGCAGAGCACTTCGGGATCCCTCCCTGGCACCAAGCGCCCAGGGAGGCTTCGCAGGGGCGAGGTCGGGGTCGGCTTCCGCCTGCATTAGGTGGGCCATACGCAGCGCCACGCCCCGGTCCTGCTCGACCGCGAGCAGGGATGCCAGGACGCCCGAGCAGGACAGCCCATGGACTCGACAATCCGCGGCCAATGCGTCGACGATTTCACGCCGAGCAGCTCTCGTCAGCGAGGAGTAGGCCGCCGCCAGGCCCCGGGCGGCTTCGGCGTCGCGAGCGGCCACCCGTGCGAGCGAGGCAAAAGCAGCACGAGGTCCCGCTCCGGTTCTTGCCAGAGGCTTCAGGCCTTGTTCAACTACCACCGAGCCGGACCATAGGCGCAGCCGGAACGGGCCGCCAGGGTGTATCCCACGTGCGTCCCCTACCCTGCTTGACGCCAAGGCTGCGGACCGCTAAGCGGAGCGAGCGAGGTTCGCGACTGAATTCGGTAGCTTACGGCATGAAGCCCGACGACGAGTTCGTAACCGAGCATGCAGCGCTGGTTCGCAGCATCGCCCTGCGAATCAAGCGCGATCTGGTGTTGGACTGCGAGCTCGACGATCTGATTGCTTTCGGATACCGCGGGTTGCTTGAAGCCCGGGGGCGTTTCGACGCGCAACGAGGAGTGCGCTTCACCTCGTTTGCTTACTACCGGATCCGAGGGTCGATCATCGATGGTGTGCGCGCGATGGCTGCTTTGCCCAGGAGGGCTCATGCACAGCTCAAAGCTCTGCAGACGCTCGACGCGGAGGCTGAAGGTGCCGCTCGCGAGCGCGCGGGCTCCCAAGAGACTCGCAGCAGTCCCTCTGCAGCCTTGACGGTGATGCAGCGGGTGCTGTCCCGGATGGCATGCTCCTACGCGATGGCCCGTACGGCCGCTGGCGCCGAAGCCATCGACGAGTCGCCAAGCCCCGAGTCCAAGCTCATCGCCCGGGACCAGCAGGCTCACGCGCTCCGGCTGCTCTCCTCGCTCCCAGGGCGGGAGCAAGTCCTGATGCGTGGTTTCTACTTCGAAGGCCGCAGTCTCGACGAGATGGCGCAGGAGATGGGCATGTCCAGGTCGTGGGCCAGCCGCCTGCACGGCAAGGCGCTCGATCGGATGCGGCACTCACTTCAGGCGGCGCCCTAAGAGCGCCGACCGGTTTGAATCCCATGGGATTGCCCGGGTACAGATGCACCCCACGGGATGCCTACTTGCCCGGCGTATTGGAACCGATCGGCGCCCCCCATCCAGTCCGGATCGAACGCAGCCAGTGAACCGCCTGCTTCCGCTCGCGGCCTTCTTCCTGTCCGGCGCTTCGAGCCTCGTCTTCCAGCTCATATGGTCGCGGATGCTGCAGCATGTGTTTGGCTCGACCAGCATCGCGGTCAGCTCGGTGCTCAGCGTGTTCATGGGTGGCCTGGCCCTGGGCGCGTGGCTGTGCGGTCGTTACGCCGATGCGATCGCTGCCCCCTTGCGCCTGTACGCGCTCGCCGAGCTGGCGATCGCCTGCTGCGGTCTGCTCGTGCCCGAGCTCGTGCACCCCGGCGGCTTCCTCGCTGACGTGAACGCGCTGTTGCTGCGCCAGTTTGGTGCTGACGCGACCCTGCTGGTCTTCGCCCGCTTTGTGTGTGTCGTGCCGATCCTGATCGTGCCAACCACCCTGATGGGTGCCACCCTGCCGCTTCTTGCGCGGCACTTCGTAGGACCCGCGGAGCAGCGGAACGCGGTGAGCCGGCGTGTGGGCACCCTTTACGCCGTAAACACCTTCGGGGCGCTCGCCGGCGTGTTCGTAGCGGGTTTCCTGCTGCTACCGCACGTGGGCATGCATCGAACCAACCTGGTAGCGGTTTTGGCCAATGCGCTGTTAGGCATGTCGATCATCGTGCTGTCACGCTGCCGCGGCACGCACTCGACAGATGAAGGACTCCGGTCGCCCGCGCAGCCGCCGCCCCGGCCCCGCGCCTGGCCCCGCTCCAGATCCGAACAGCCCTCCTTGCCGGCGCCGGTAATCCGCGCGGCAGGAGTTGTCTTCGCGGTGTCGGGCTTTGTTTCGCTCCTGTACGAGGTGGTGTGGACTCGGGCCCTGCTCAGCACGATCGGCAGTTCCGTCTACGCGTTTTCGGTCATCCTGCTCGCTTTCTTGGCGGGGATCGCGGGAGGAGGCGCTCTTGCCAGCGCGCTCGGCGGACCCAGTGCACACTTGCCGCTGCGCGTCGCTCTTGTTGCCGGGGTGCTGTCGCTGATCGCCAACGGGCCGCTACTGGTTCACGAGGGTGCCTCCGCTGCTGCCCTGGCGACGGCGTTTTGCTGGGGCGTGGTGGTGTGGACTGCGAGCCTCGCGACCAAGCGCGCCGGCGCACCCGTCGATCCCGACGTGCGTGAGCTGCGCAGCGGGACCGTCCCACAACTGGGTCCGCTGACCATCCCGCTGGCCGCGGCTCTGCTCAACATGTGGGTGACACCGAGCCCCATCGGCGGGATGGCAGCCTCGGTCGTCGCCTGCGGCGCGCTACTGGTCGGGCTGCTGGTCACCTTGCGAAAACGTCCGCTGGCCCTTGTGGCGGCGGTTCAGTTCTTCGTGGCTGCGGCCACGCTGACCAGCGATATCTGGGCCGACGAGATCTCGGTCGCGTTCGCCGCCAGCGTCGTGCCGTTCTACGACACGCTCGCCGACAACGTGGGCCTTGTCATGTCGACGATGCTCATGACCGCGCTGTTGCTTGTGCTGCCCGCAGCTCTGGGGGCCGGCGCCATGTTTCCTCTCACGATGCGGCTATGCGGCCGCGGCGGCACCCACGTTGGCCACGACGTGGGCGCCCTGTACACGGCCAACACCGTGGGCGCCATCCTTGGCGCTTGGCTGGCCGGCTTCGTGTTCATGCCGCAGCTCGGCATGCAGGCCACACTGCACCTGGGGATCGGCTTCAACCTGCTCGCCGGGCTCATGCTTGTGCTGAGCGGAAGCGCGAGCGCCGGCCCGAACGAGAAGCAGCGACCGCCACACAGGTTCGCCACGAACGCGATAGCGATCGTCGTTCCTGCGGCTCTTGCTGCGCTGTATCTGGCGTCGGTGCAGCCCAACTCCCCCCTACATTGGAACGTGGCGCGCATGACGCTCGGCGTCTTTCGGCTTTCGCTCGCCAGAGACGCCCTTGACGAGGAGGCGTGGGCACAACCCCAAATCCTCTACTACAAGGATGGGCTGTCCACCACGGTCACCGTCGAGCGCTGGGGTCGGCATTACGCCCTGAAAAACAACGGCAAGGTCGAAGCTTCCAACGGCGACGACATGACCACGCAGATCATGGTCGCCGCCTTGCCCCTGCTGCTGCACCCGAGCTCGGGCAACAACCTGGACGCGGCGATGATCGGCTACGGCTCGGGCGTCACAGCCGGTGCAGCGCTGCAGTTCCCGCTACGGCATCTGGAAGTCATCGAGCTGGAGCGGGCCACGGTAGAAGCCGGGATCCACTTCAGCCATGTCAGCCACATGCGCTACGCCTTTGACCACTTTCCCTACGTCGAGGTGCCGCGCCTCACACTGATCAACGACGACGCGAGAAACTACCTCGCAGCTGCCGATCGCCGCTACGACGTGATCATCAGCGAGCCCTCCAACCCGTGGCTCAGCGGGGTCGCAAACCTGTTCACCGAGGATCACTTCCGCGCCAGCAAGATTAGGCTCAAGCCGGCTGGCATATACTGCCAGTGGATACAGCTCTACGAGCTGAGCCCCTACAACGTCAAGAGCCTCTACCGCACCTTCGCTTCACAGTTCGAGCACGTGCTCGCGTTCGTGTCGGAGGCCGGCTCCAGCGATACGATACTGCTCGGCTCCGATGCCCCGCTGCACCTCGATCTGAAGCGGCTCTCGAAGGCGATGGAGTCACCGGCGGTCTCTGCGGAGCTCGATCGAGCCGGCGTGAGCTCGCCTTTCGATCTCCTGGCCCGCGTGCTGTTCGCGGATCGCGCCGAGGTCATGAGCTACACGCGGATCGAGGAGAGGCTGTCGCAAGGCGAATGGTCTCGCCGGGACGCGGGCTACAACAGCGAGCCTTGCCCGACAAGGACCTGCCGGCGAAGACCGGCTCCCTTGAACACCGACGACAACGCACGCATCGAGTTCGCGGCACCGCGGGATCTGATCGCCTTTCAGCGTCACAGGGGCTACTTGAGCACGTTCTACGACTCGGCTTGGCCGTATGGGCGCGCGCTCGAGCGGCTCCGAGGTTTTGGCGAAGGCGAGCAGGCGGCAGTGAGCTACGCGCGCTTCGCCGAGGCGCTCATGGCCAACGGCCGCCGTGTGGAAGCCGCCCGCGTGCTCGACCGGGCCTCGCGGCTGGCGGCGGTCCCCGAGGTGGCTGGCGTGCTCGAGCTGCTGTCGCTGCTGGTCTCGGATGAGGAAGAGCCGGCCCTGGAGCTGTTGCCACCAACCCTCGCCGGCTCGCACGACACACGCGATGCACGCAGGGTCTCGCAGGCCTTTCACCGGGCTTCAAACGCGCTGCAAACGCGCGGCGCGCAAGCGGCGCTCGAGGCAATCCACAGCCTGCCGCGGCCCTTGCGCCTCCACGGAGGACCACAACTGCGCTTCCTGTATGGCTACGCCCTGTACAATGCGGCGGTAGAGCAGCGCGGGAGGTTCCGGGACGCAATCGACGAGCTCGAGGAGCTGCTCCGGGCCGACGACGACTTCAGCGCTACCCATCCTGAGCTCCACTACTTCCTGGCCAGGGCCTACGACGGCGATGGGGATCCGGAGCGAGCAGTGCGCAACATGCGAGTCTACCTCCGGAGCAGAGCCCCCCTGGCGAAGAGGGGGGCCGCTGGCTCGCTTGACGCTCCATGACCGGCCCGCTATGCCCATTTGCTGCAGGAATAAGGAGAACGCACATGGCTACGAAATTCGCGATCAATGGTTTCGGGCGCATAGGCCGCTGTGTGCTCCGGTCGATCGTGCAAGCCGAGGCTGCAGGCGCGACCCAGAGCAGGAGCCTGGAGCTGGTGGGGATCAACGACCTCACCAACGCCAAGACCCTGGCTCACCTGCTGAAGTACGATTCGGTGCACGGCGTGCTGGATCAGGAAGTGCGTGCCGATGGGGAAACGCTGATCGTGGGAAGCAGGAAGATACCGATCTTTGCCGAGAAGGATCCCGCGAAGCTCCCGTGGAAGTCGCTGGAAGCCGACATCGTCATGGAATGTACGGGCGTGTTCCGCAGCAAGGCGAAGTGCCAGGGGCACATCGATGCCGGCGCCAAGCGCGTGATCATCAGCGCACCTGGCGGTTCCGACGTTGACGCGACGTTTTGCGTGGGGATCAACACCGAGCAGTACGACCCTTCACGGCATCAGGTGGTTTCAAACGCCTCGTGTACCACGAACTGCCTGGCTCCGGTTGCCAAGGTGGTTCACGAGAACTTCGGGATCACCAAGGGTCACATGGTCACGGTACACTCCTACACCAACGACCAGAACGTGCTGGATCTGCCCCACAAGGATCTGCGTCGCGCCCGCGCAGCCGCCATGTCGATGATCCCGACCACGACCGGTGCGGCAAAGGCGATCGGTCTGGTGTTGCCGGATCTCAAAGGCAAGCTCGACGGAACCGCAATCCGCGTGCCGACTCCCAATGTCTCTATCGTATGCCTGTCCTGCAACGTAGCCAAGGCAACCAGCACGGAAGAAGTAAACGCCGCCCTCAAGGCAGCCTCCGAGGGTCCGCTGTCGGGCATCCTCGGCTACGAGGAGGCGCCCCTTGTGTCAACGGACTTCATTGGCGACCCTCGCTCGTCCATCGTGGACGCTGCCCAGACGCAGGTTTGTGGCGATGATTTGCTCGAGGTTCAGAGCTGGTACGACAACGAGTGGGGGTTTTCCGAGCGCATGCTCGACCTGGCCCTGCACCTCTCGGGCTAGGCGTGGTTGGCAGTGAGGACGGTCGAGGAGCTCCCGCTTGACAACCGGCGCGTGCTGTTGCGGATCGATTCCGACGTACCGGTCGCGGGCGGCAAGGTCACCGACGACACCTTGGTGCGCCAGGCGCTGCCGACTGTCCGGTTCGCCCTGGACAGGGGAGCGCGGCTGGTGCTCGCCGGACACACGGGCGACTGCCGCGGCCGGCGAACAAAAGACTGTTCGATGGAGCCGGTCGCGGTGCGATTCGCTGAGCTGCTCAGCGAACAAGAAGTACGACTCGCAGACGACTGCCTTGGCGACGGCGCACGCAAAGTTGTGTCCGATCTACGCGCCGGCCAGGTCGCAATATTGGAAAATCTGGAATTTCACCCAGGCGAGGCGGCAAACGACGAGGGGTTCGCAAGAGCGCTGGCGATGCTGGCCGATGTCTACGTCAACGACGCTCCCAGGGTGACGCACCTCAGGCGAGCCTCGGTCCATGCCCTACCCCTGCTGCTTCGCCAGCGCGGCATCGGCTTCTTGCTGAAGCGCGAAAGCGATGCCTACCACCGCATCCGTTCTGGCGTACCGCGCCCTTTCGTCGCACTAGTTGGCGGGTTGCGGGTTGACGAGAAGCTCGCCCTGATCGAAGGGCTCGTAGAGCATGTGGACGCCCTTGTGTTGGCAGGAGCACCGGCAACGACCTTCCTGGCCGCACGGGGTGTCTCGATCGGAAGCAGCACCGCGCCCACCGAGAGACTGCCTCAAGTGCGCAGCATCCTGCACCATGCGCGCGAGCGCGATGTGCAAGTACTGACACCCAACGATGTGGTAGTCACCAGGGATCCGTGCGCCGGCGACACCAGGACGGTCTCCGTGGGCCAGATCGAAAGCGACGAGGTGATCGTCGACATCGGTCAAGAGACCGCCAACCGCTTCCAAAGGACCCTGCTGCAGGCGCGCTCGGTGTTCTGGAGTGGAGCCATGGCAATGCACGGGCGAGCCGAGTGGCGCCGGAGCACCGAGCACATGGCGCGCATGCTTGCGGACAGCGGTGCGTTTGCCATCGCGAGTGGGGTGACAAGCGCGTCGATCGTGCATGCGATGGGCCTGGCCGACCGTTTCGACCTCGTCTCGACAGGCGGCGCGGCGTCACTCGAGTTGCTGAAGGGCGGCAAATTGCCCGGGCTGGAGGTACTGTAGCGTGAGCAAGGAACGTAGACCGCTGATCGCCGGCAACTGGAAGATGCACAAGACGGTAGCCGCCGCAGTGGATACCGTGCGGGAGCTCAAGGACCGGCTGCCTCCGGATCCTGGCTGCGAGGTGGTTGTTGCGCCGCCGTTTACCGCGCTCCATGCGCTTGCCAAGGAGCTCGCTGGCTGCCCGGTCAAGCTCGCCGCTCAGAACGTACACGCGGAAAACCAAGGGGCGTTCACCGGTGAGATCAGCGCGCCCATGCTGAGCGAGGTCGGGTGCACGCACGTAATCGTCGGTCACTCCGAGCGCCGTGAGTTGTTCGGCGAGGACGACGAGGACGTGAACCGCAAGCTCAAAGCCGTTCTGGGTGCTCGGTTGACACCGATCGTGTGCCTGGGCGAGACCATCGAGCAGCGGGAGGCAGGCGCGACCATCGAGCGCATCACCGATCAGCTCAACCGAGGGCTCCGGGGTCTCGACGAGGCCGAAGCGCGGCGTTTGGTCGTTGCTTACGAGCCCGTGTGGGCCATCGGTACGGGCCGGACCGCAGGCCCTGACGACGCCCAGCAAGCGCATGCAGCGCTGAGGGCGCAGGTGCGCGAGCGGTTTGGCGAAGCGGTTGCCTCCGCCATGCGAATCCTCTATGGAGGCAGTGCTCGACCGGACAACGCGGCCGGGCTGCTCGCCGAGGCGGACGTAGATGGCCTGCTAGTGGGCGGTGCATCCCTGGCTGCGGAATCCCTGGCCTCCATCGTGGAGGCAGCGGAACCGCGGTCGAGCGTGGGCTCTGAGAACGACTCCAACGGAGCTGCAGGATGATTACCTTCCTGACCGTGGTTTACGTGATTGTCTGCCTTTTCCTGATTCTGGTAGTGCTCCTTCAGGCTGGAAAGGGTGGAGGCATGGGGTCGGCCTTTGGTGGCGGCTCGAGCCAGGCTGTGTTCGGTGGGGCTGGC
>JAKSBK010000063.1 GCA_022361155.1 Pseudomonadota bacterium | reverse complement strand
TCCCGGCCCTCAGGGGTGATCTCCCACTGGCCGCGTGAAGCGTTGTTGAGCCAGCCGGCCTTGTTCCCGTAGCTGATGGCCCATCCGGCGCGGTCTTTTGCCTTGGTGATGCCGCGGCCCGATCCCTTCCAGCCGGCCAGCTCGGCAAGGTCTTCCGCCGACAGGTCCATTCGCCCGATAGCCGCCTGGACGAGCTCACGACGATGCATCGGCGCCTTGGTGTCGGCCAGAACGCGGAGGACGGGATCAATGAAGTAGTAGAACTGCGGAACGGTCATGAGGTGCCCCCAGTCTTGTGCCCGCGGAAGCGCAGCGTGACGTCGGGCGCCGGCTTACTCGCATCCTTGAACGCGTAGATCTTGAGGAAGAGTCCCTCCTGCCTTGGGTCGAGCACCTGGAAGCCGAGGCGACGCAGATCGGCCTCGAACGCCTCCGGGTCGTCGAAGTAGCTGGCCGGTTCCCAGATGTGGAGCTGGCCGTCGAGCCGCAGGACGCGATGCGCCTCGCGGATGTAATCGGTGAAGTTGGCGCCCATCAATGAGAGGCAGAAGATCGCGAGGTCAACCGATTCGTCGTCAAGCGGAACCGAGGCGATGTCACACGCGTGAACCTTCTCGTTGATCGCCACATGGTCGAAGCTGGCGACTTCATGCTTGTCGCCGACGGCTGCCGCGATGAGCGCCTCGCCGCAGCCGAAATCCGCCACGTTGAGACCCTCCCGCTTCTCTAGCCAGCGAATCTCCTCTTCAAATGGCACGACCTCCCACTTCTCGCGGAGCTCTTGGTACATCGTGTGGTAGTGGGCCCACTCTTCGGGGTTGGCTTCGAGGCGGGTATGGGTCTTGTCGCTCGCTGCGGCGTACCAGCGGTTGTTCATCCGGGAGAAGTCGCCATAGCGCTGGGTGCGGCGCTTGACCTCGCCGGGCTCGCGCGAGAGGGGAATCTTGATGAGCCCGCGCTCGATGGTCTCGATCGCGCCGGTCTCCAGGCGTTCGAGCCAGCCCATGATGTCTTGCTGCGCTTGCGCGGGCGTCCGGAGGTTCCCCTCGGGCACCACACCATCCACGGCGGCGTCCGCGATGGACTTCTTGTATTCGAGCCGGTGCAGTTTTGACTCGCAGTAGGACCACCGCTCGCCATTCACGTAGGCGAACGTGACCGGGATGACGACCTGCACCTTCTCGAACTTGCTTCCCTGGCGCCAGACCCGGGCTCGAAGCTGCTCGTACTCGGCGTTCGTCCACGGGAGCGAGTTGATGATGAGCTTGTTACAGACGTACTGCAGGCCGTCGACGCCGGTGCTCACGCGACTGGATGCGATAAGCACATCGACCTGACCATTCGGCTTCTTGAACTCCGCCAGAGCGGAGTCATCGCTCTTCCCCGTGAAGAGTCCAGGCCGGAGGCCGGCCTCCTTCACCGCATCCCAGAGCTGGTCTGAGATGCCATCAACGTAGTGCGTGTAGATGAGCGTCTTAGTGCCTGGCTTGAGATGCTTGACGATGGTCGGAATGCGGACCTTCGTCAGCACCTTCTCCATGTCGAGAACCGTGCCGCGCCCGACGAGGCGAATCTCCTCCAGGTGGTCGATACAGTCGATCTCGGGCTTGGTCTCCTCAAGCTGCGTGCTGTAGTTCGGCTTCCACCGCGTGCCGAGTGTGACCAAGCGTTGGTAGAGTCGCATGCAGTTCTGGACCGTCGCCTTCGTCTCCAGTTCATCGTGGCGATGGCCCGTGATCATCTCGACCAGGCTCCGGCCTTCCTGGAGGGTGTTGATGACCGGCGTGCCGGACATGCCGAGCACGCACAAGTCCGCGTTGCGTTTGCCTGATTCGAGGATCAGGCCCTGCACGAGCCGCTTGCGTTGGCTCATCTGTTTCTCGTCGCGTTGTTTTGTGAAGTGAATCTCGTCCACGACCACGAAATCGACGATATGGCGTGCTAGGAAGTCCACCAGCTTCGCTTCGGAGTCGGGCTGCTGGAATTGCTCGAAGTTCATGACCAAATAGCGCGGCTTGGTCGACATCGCGTCTGGCCACTCGGGAGTCCAGGTCTTGGTCTGGACCCGGCAGCCGGGAAACGCGTTGTCGATCTCCCGCGCCCAGTTCGAGACCACGGCGTTGGGGCAGCAGATGACCGTGAGGTCGGAGTTGGTGAGCCGGGTGGAGAGAATCGCGCTTAGGGTCTTTCCGGCGCCCATGCCCGACCAGTTGCCGTAGCGCCTCTTGTCGGCGACGCTCGCGGCGACGTGGCGTTGCATCAGGTGCGGCTCGCATACCTCTCTCTCCGGGGTTGGTCGGAAAGCGTACCCCTGCGGTAGCTCCATGGACTGGGCAGTATCGAACTCGGCGAGGAACCGGTCCCGCACGATCGTCGAGTAGGCGTCGCCCTCGAACTCCCGGGCCTGGAGCTCGGCCGCTTGCGGATCCTGATACGCATGGCGCCAGAGCTTCGCCTTGGCGCTGTCCAGCAAGAACTTCACCGTCTCCGCGTCCGCATTGGCGATGAACGGGTTGTCGAGGGCCGCTAAGGCCTCCCGGGTTTGGACGACGGGCAGGTCAGCGCCTTCGGCCATCTCCTGCGCGGGCGGGACGATCGTCGACGAGACATCGATCTCGCCATCGTCGGGCTGGTAATCGCTGTCCGGCGCAGCGGGCAGCGCGAAGGGATCGTCCGGCGGAAGCTCCACTTCGCGCTCCGTCTTGGCTTCCACGAGCTCTAGTGTGAGCTCCCGGTCGCCTGCGAAATCGTCGACCAAGGAGGGCTTGCCCTCGGCGAACTTCTCCAGTTCCTTGCTCGGAAATCGCCCCGTGGTCAGCGCCTTGACGAAGGCCGTCGAGGCAGCGCCCCGGAGTGCTCCCGCCTGCATGGCCAGCGCAAACATCTCGCTCGGCGTGAGCACGTCGATGTGGCCGAGCAGCGACTGCACGAAGCTCCGGATGCCATCGAGTGTCCAGGCTCCGTAGCAGCGTGGGCAGCGACCGTGGCTGTGGGTGCGGGATCGGACGGTCGCCTGAAACTCATGCCCCTTGGAGCAGAGCCACCAGGCGGTCATCTTGTGATCCGGCTCGACCTGCTCGGACTTGACGTCCCCGTTCCTGTGCGGGTGCCACTCCGCGGCGATCTCGGGGAAGCGTGCCGCCAAAGAGCCCGCGGCAAGGGCGCAGTGCGGGCAACTCGAATCGCTCACCATCTGAATCGGGGAGCGCTCGAACGCGTGCCCCCCCTCACAGACCCACCACCGAGAGGCCGTGGACGATGCGCTGACGTCGGAGGGGGCGCCGTTGTTCTGGGTGGGGTGCCAGAGCTTCACGAGCGCTGGATGTGTTTCAGCGATGCTGGTTCCGCCAAGCGCACACGTTGGACAGGAGGGATCCCGGATCATCATGCGCGGCTTCCGCTGAAATGAGTGCCCTGATGGGCAGGTCCACCAGGCCGTGCGGTAGCTTTTGGCCAACACGTCGGTGGCTGACTCCTCGTTCTTGTTGGCGTCCCACAGGTCACGCAGTGCTGGTACCTCCGCGACGGACTCAGCCATGGGCCCGCTCCGCGTCCAGGACGTCCTCAAGTCGAGGTGGCTCGATGCAGTCGGTACTGAACCAGCGCGGGTCCTTTGAGTCGAGAGCTGCACCCTCCACCTTGGGCAAGCCCGGTCCCTGGATCTTCTCGCCGACGGCTTCGTCCTCGGCAAGCGCCATATTCATCTCGAGAAGAAATTCTGTGCCCTCCTGGTCCGCGGGTTTGCCGTACGCCGCCTCCACCGCCGCATCCAGTTCAGCTTGAGCAGTCTTCAGCGGGTGCGGCCCCTCCACCTCGGCGGAGCGATAGAGCTCACGAAGGGACCATCCATTCTCGCTCATCAGGCGCTCGCGCGTTGCGCGGAATTGCTGGGCTGCTTGCCCGACAGCGATGACATCCGCCAGGGCAGGCTCCTGGGGCCAGGGGAAGGTCTTCCATACCTTCGAGGTGTAGCGAATGTCGCTCTTGAGCCGACCACCCTTGGCCTTGGTCCATGCCCAATGGAGCGATGACTGGATTACGCCGAAGGAGTAATCGTCGTCGACCGAAAAGACCTGAAGCGAGTCGTTCGGAACGAACTGGGTGGAGACCATGAAGAAGATAGGGCGTGCCTGGACGCGCGCGCAGGCCGCGAGTCGTCTGTAGTCCTGCAAAGCCGTTCGGAAGAACTGGCTGGCAGGTTCCCGTGGCTGCCACCATCTCCGGAGCCAGCGCGTGTAATGAGACGTAGCCTTGGGGTCGTTCGCTCGTGCTTCGAGCGCTGGAAAGACACACTCCCGAAGATGAGCCACGCCTGCACTTGATAGAGTTCGCGCGGCGTCGAGCGTGGGAACGTAGGCAAGCCAGACGCAGCGAGACGGTTGCGTCGCGGCAGCTCCACTCAAAATGTCGCGCCCGGTTGCGACGGGTCGGGCGCACCCATCCTTGTCGACCGCGCTCAAGCGCGCACCGTCAATCTGAAACCCGGGGCTTCCGAAGTTAACCCCCTGTGACGTGCCGTCGCGATTGGCACGCAATACCGAGGCACCTGAGGTGTCCGTGTGCAGCTGGAGGTGAGGATGAATCTGCCTGACATGATGGACGGCACCGCGGATCTGTAACTTCGCTCTGCCAAAGGATTCTCCGCGAATCCAATTAACAACAGAGACGTTTAGCACCGCGTCGCCTGGCCAGGCTTTCGTCGAAACCGCGTTGGTGATTGACCCTCCGTTGGCCACGACAAAACCTACCGAAGCATCCCGGGCCTTCCCTACTCGGATTCCACTCGTTCCAATCAATCCGGCTCGACCTCCATCCGTGAGGTGTTCGTGCGCGCGCCGAAACCAGTAAACGCAGAGATCTCCGGCTACGCCAGGGAACTCTTCTCGAAGTCGTTCGACGTACGAGAAGCCCAGTACCTCGCGGATCTTTTGCATCCCGAGGAACGGAGGGTTCCCGACGATCGCGTCTGCCCGAGGCCAGTCGATTAACAAGGCGTCCTTGCAGACTATGTTGTCGTCCAGGTTGTCGAGTGGAAGCGACGGATCAACTTCCAAGAATCCCTGTCCGAACATCTCCACGACAGTCGCCTTGCGCTCCTCGAATGCGATCTTCTTGGCGATGTTCAGGGTGGTCTTTGCCAACTCGACGGCGAATGGATTGACGTCGATGCCGAAGAAGTTGGTCGTTCGAATCGCGGAAGCCCAGCTGACCTTGGTCTTCCCCTTCTGCGCCGAAGCGAATTCGTAAACGCGGCAGAGAGCTTCGGTTTCCAGCTTGTACAGCTCGCGAAACGCGACATAGAGGAAGTTGCCGCTGCCGCAGGCGGGATCGAGCACGCGGAAGTTGCCAAGTTCCGAGAGGATCTCCTTCAGTTGCTTCAACGTCTTCGCGGAGGCAATCCGCTCGCGCCAGGGCTCAACAATGGTCGGCCCGACCACGCTCATGATGTCTTCGCGTGCAGTGTAATGGGCGCCGCTCGCGTGACGCTCGTCGTCGTCCATGATGCCCTGGAAGACGCTTCCGAAAATGTGGGGATCGACGAAGGTCCAGTTGGCCTCGGCGGCCTTGGTAATGGCACGCAGCGGGGCCTCGCCGAGCTTGAGCGTTGCGGGCTCCCGAAACAGGCCACCGTTGAAGAATGGGATTCCGGTGACGTTCTCCTCGTCAGAGCTCATCGCCCAAAAGAGCTCTCCGAGCTTCTCTTCCGCGTTGCCCTCTTCGGCAGCCCGGTACAGGAGCGTCGTGAAGTACTCCTTGGGCAAGAGGCCGATGTCCTCCGAGAACATCGCGACGATGCACTGCAACGTGAACCGGATCGCGTCGTCGCCGCGTTCCGGGTTCTTGGCCTTGAGCGCGCGGTACACCTTGGCAACGAGCTCAGCGACTTCTTTGCTGACCTTGTCGACGTTGATGATCTTCGGCGTGGTGCCCGGAACCCAATCGGCCTCGAAGAACGGGAAGGCCTCGCTGTACTTGGGGATCTCGTCGAGCGCGATGCTCAGCCGAGGCTGCGACCGGTCCCGGGCCAGATCGTAAAGGCGCAGGTCCCGCTGATTCGTGAGCACGACGTACTGCGGCTCGGCCTCCATCTGAAGACAGGCGCGGAGTAGCTCGCTCCAGGCCGTGTCCAACATCATGTCGCGCTCAACCACGTCCACCACTACCCGCCGAGCCGGCCAGTAGGCGCTCACGCTCCGCTTGGATCGCTTGCCAGCGTCGACCATCGGGAAGGAGTGGGAGAAAACGGGGCCGTCACCCTGATGGGCGCCCAGGGTCCCAGGGAAGCACCCGATCAAATCACGCGCGAAACTCTCCGCCCGGTCCCGCCCCCGATACCCGGCAGCCGTTCGGAGCGCGAACCTCCGCAGTGCCATCTTCGCGCTCATGTCACCCGCGCAGCCATCCTACCCGAGTCGAGATCGACGGCAGGGCGCCAGGCGGGCTGAAGCAGCCGCCACCACGGAAGGAAACCAACCGCTTATGTTCGGGACCAAACGGCCCTGGCTGCCCCAGCAAACGCGTCATGCTCCCTGTGCCCGAAAAGCTCCGTTTTCCTGCGGGTCAGCATACCGCCGCAGAGCACTGTCGTACAGCCATATCGTAGGATAGCAGCGTGGTACCCCTCTACCTACTGGA
>JAKSBK010000062.1 GCA_022361155.1 Pseudomonadota bacterium | reverse complement strand
CGCACACGTGCCGGGCGCCGCCCAGGCACGCGTGGCCGGGACGCTCGCAGTCGGCGTCGGCCAGGCAGCCCGGCAGGCACACGCGCTGCTTCATCTCGGCGAGGCCCACGCAACGGCTCGCCTGCGGGCAATCGCCCTGGGTCATGCAGCCCAGGCTGCACACGCCTCCCGGCCAGCCGGTCTGCTCCTGGGTCAAGCAGCGCAGCCCCGGGGCCGCGCCCGGCAGCAGGCAGTCGCTGTCCGTGGTGCAGGGCACGCCGGCGCCTCCAGCCGGCGGGGGGCAGTCGCTGTCGTCGTAGAAACCGCAGATCGACGGGCAGCAGCCGTCCCCGGGCTCGCAGTAGCTGATCGTGCGGAACTCGCACCGAACGTTGCAGTGGCTTGGATCGCCGAGCAAGCGGTCGCTGGTACACACCTTGCCGTCGTCGCAGCGTGTGGGGCAGGCCCCGGGGGCTCCTTCGGGGATCAGGGGGTCGCACAGCTCGTTCGGACCGAGGATGCCGTTGCCGCATACGTCCGTGCAGTCGCTGTCGACCTGGGGGGGGCAGCCCAGGGGGCAGCAGCCGTCGCCCGCCACGCAGTCGCGGATGGACGTGTGCTTGCACTGCACGCTGCAGTCCTTTGGCGTACCGCTGCGGCTGTCCACGGTGCAGGCGCTGCCGTCGTCGCAGCTGGCCGGGCAGGCTCCAGGGGCTTCGGGCGGAATGGCCGGGTCGCACAGCTCGTGGGGCTGCAGCACCCCGTCGCCGCAGCCCGCCTTGCAGCCGGGGCTCGGGCCATGCTGGCACACGGCCGTGCACAGCGCCGGGTCCCCCACCAGCTTGTCCGTGGTGCAGGGATTCCCGTCCTCGCACTGCTGGGGGCAGGCCCCCGGCTGGCCGATAATCAAGGCGGGATCGCAGGTTTCGCCGAACTGCAGGATGCCGTCCCCGCACACCGTCTGGGTGGTGATGCCGCACGCGCTCAGGGTGACGGCGAGGAGGGAGGGGAGGAGAGTTGTGGGTGGCGCCACCCATTGCGCGGGCCATCCTGGAGCGTGTAGGTGCATCCTTCCCGTGCCCTAGTAGCGTGGCAGCCGTGGCCCTACCTTGTGCAGAAGCTGAGAATAAGATCGCACCGATAATCCTCTCGACATTCGCTTTCCATGGTGCAGCCAGCTAGGCAGCTTGCTCGTTGGCCTAGCAACTGGCAGCTCCCCCCATCCGGACACGACCCCGGCATCCCGACGCTGCACGCCCGCGTACAGTAGCCCGCGGGCCACAGCATCCCGGTGAGGCACTCCCCGCCGGGGCAGTCCAGGGGCCGGGCGCAGGGGTCGCCGATGCGGCCGAAGCCCTTCCAGCACTCGAGGACGCCGTCGCGGTCGGCGTCGTAGCAGTCCACGCCGCTTTCGACGGGGGCGCCGCAACGGGACCGGAACTCGCACTGCTTGACGCAGAGCTGGCGGCCGGTGGGGGCGTCGAGCAGGCAGTGGCTGTGCGGGGGGCAGGGTTGGCCGTCGTCGCAGCGATGCGAGCAGTAGCCTGTCTTGAAGCCATGGCCCGCCTCGGTCAGGCAGAAGCCGAGCGCATCTCCGGTACAGTCGTGGCTGCTCATGCACCGGGTGCCGACCGGCGAGCCAAAGGGCCAGTCGGCCCTCGGCACGCACACGTGCCGGGCGCCGCCCAGGCACGCGTGGCCGGGACGCTCGCAGTCGGCGTCGGCCAGGCAGCCCGGCAGGCACACGCGCTGCTTCATCTCGGCGAGGCCCACGCAACGGCTCGCCTGCGGGCAATCGCCCTGGG
>JAKSBK010000061.1 GCA_022361155.1 Pseudomonadota bacterium | reverse complement strand
GTCTTGGCGGCGTTGGCGGTCTTGGCGGCGTTGGCGGTCTTGGTGGCTTCGGCGGCGGGAGCTTCTGCGATCCGGGTCGCGGCGACTGCGACAACAACGGCACCTGCGAGATCAATACGTATACATCCGAACAGCATTGCGGCTTCTGCGGCAACCGGTGCCAGTTGCCCAATGCGGGCGAACGTTGCGTCAGCGGCTTGTGCACCCTGGTTTCCTGCAGCTCGGGCCGCAACAACTGCGACGGAAACCCCCTGAACGGCTGCGAGCGGCAGGGCCCCTGTCCGGGCGTAGGGGGCATCGGCCAGTGCCAACCTGGCACGGCAGACTGCAACAACCAGGGAGGCTGCGAGGCCAACCTGATGACGTCCGAGACGCACTGCGGCGGCTGCTTCCGCAGGTGTCAGCTTCCGAATGCGAGCGAAAGCTGCATCTCGGGCGTGTGCACGCTCACCAACTGCTCGAGCGGCTGGAACAACTGCGATGCCAACCCGTTCAACGGCTGCGAAACCCTGGGCCCCTGCACCGGGTTTCCTCCGCCGCCGCCTCCTCCCGGGGGTGGCATCGGCATGTGCCAAGGCCAACGCGGGCGCGGCGACTGCGACAACAACGGCACCTGCGAGACCAATCTGCACACCTCCGAGCAGCACTGCGGCTTCTGCGGCAGCGTGTGCCAGTTCCCCAACGCGAGCGAGGACTGCATCAGCGGTGTGTGCACGCTCACCAACTGCCCGAGCAACCGTTTCAATTGCGACGGCAATCCGCTCAACGGCTGCGAATCGACCTTCCCTTGCTCCCACATCGGCGGTCAAGGTCAGTGCCGGCCGGGCAGAGCAAACTGCGACAACATCGGCACCTGCGAAACCAACCTGCTCACGTCGGAGCAAAGCTGCGGTTTGTGCGGCGCTACCTGTCAGCTGCCGCGCGCCAACGAACGCTGCGTGAGCGGCATCTGCACCATCACCAGCTGCAACTCGGGTTGGAACGATTGCGACCGCAATCCCTTCAACGGCTGCGAACGCCAGGGACCCTGTTGATTCGGGCGCCCGCACGGCTCGAGCCATCAGGGCACTGTCAGGGCTGGCTCACTCGTGTGCCATGCGATGGCGCGGGCCCTGGAAGTAATGCTCGGGCCAGTAGCGCGCAAGATTGG
>JAKSBK010000060.1 GCA_022361155.1 Pseudomonadota bacterium | reverse complement strand
GGTGTCGACCATTCGAGCTGCCGCGGACGTCGAGCAGGCTCGCATTGCGCTCGTGCAACTGCCCTTGAAGGGGCTCGAGCAGTTCGTGCAGCGTGCCGGCCGACCGCAGGACGAGGTCGACGCTGCCCGGGAGCGTGCGGACTATCGCCTTTCAGACAAACAGGCCCGGGCCATTCTCGACATGCGCCTGGCGCGACTCACGGGGCTCGAGCGGGAGAAGCTCGCCAAGGAATACGGGCAACTGTGCGCTCTGATTCAGCGCCTGCGCGCGATCCTGGGGGATGAGCACCTGCTGCTGGATCTAATCGTCGAGGAGCTCGATGAAATCAGGGAGCGCTACGGCGACGAGCGGCGTACAGAGATCGTTGCGGCCGAGGGCGACATCAGCATCGAGGATCTCATCGCCGACGAGGACGTCGTCGTAACCGTCACGCACGCAGGATACATCAAGCGCGTACCCATGGACGAGTACCGGGCGCAAGGCCGCGGAGGCCGGGGCACCCGCGCCATGGAAACGCGCGGGGAGGACGTCGTCGAGCAGATCTTCGTCGCAAACAACCACGCCCACGTTTTGTTTCTGAACGACAAAGGCAAGGCCTACCTGAAGCGCATCTACGAGATCCCGCAGGCCAGCAGGGCTGCACGGGGGCGAGCCATCGTGAACTTCGTGGGAATGGATCCGGGGGACCGCGTGGCCGCGATCGTGCCGGTGCGCGAGTTCATCGAGGGCAGCGACCTCATCACGTGCACCCGCAAGGGGCGGGTCAAACGTACAGCTCTCGACGCGTATTCGAACATCCGTGCCAACGGCATCATCGGCGTTGCCATCGAACAAGGGGACGCCCTCTTGTCTGCCAAGACCGTGCATTCGGGCCAGGACGTGCTGCTAGGCACGGCCAAGGGCCTGTCGATCCGCTTTGCGGTCGACGAGGCGCGGCGGATGGGCCGAGACTCGCGTGGGGTCAAGGGCATCGAGCTCCGGGCGGGCGACACCGTAATCGGGATGGGTGTCATCGATGATGAGGAGCAGCAGGTGCTGACTGTAAGCGCCAATGGTTACGGAAAGCGCACACCCATCGGGGAGTGGCGTCGGCAGGGACGTGGCGGCATGGGGGTGATCGCGATGGACGCGTCCGATCGCAACGGCGACGTCGTGTGTTTGGCGCTCATGCGTCCAGAGCACCAGCTCATGGTCATCACGGACGAAGGTCAGGTCTTGCGCACCATGGTGGATCAGCTCAGGTTGGCTGGCAGAAACACGCAGGGCGTGCGCGTGATGAGGCTAGGACGCGGCGAGCGGGTGGTGGACGTGGCCCTCGTGGCCGAGCGTGAAGAGGAGGACGGCGAGCAAGCCACGCGTCCAGGCGCGGCCGGACTGGATAACGTGTCCGAGCCAGGCACGGATCCGCCACCGGCCCCGGACGAGGAGTCAGGGTAGCGCCATCGATCTTGACAGCGGGCGGCACACAGGGCACTTCCCAGCCGCACAACCACCTTGTCGGGGGAGCCATAACATGGACATACTGCGACGATTGGGGACGTCGCTCGTGCCTGCGCGAGACTGCCGAACCCGTCTTGTTGACAGCCTTCTATTCGCGCCCTGTCAAATGCCGTTCGTTCTCCTTCACATGCCGAGCGCCCCTTCGATGCCGACTGCCGCGTGTCTTGCGCGCTGGCGGGCGGCCGCGCGCAAATCGTTTGGGCGACGTCCTCGCCATTGGATCCCCACGCCCTCCCGGGGCCCTGCTGAAACGGCGGTGGCCGGCCGCTGGGGAACTGCAGGAAACTCGTGATCGAGCACGATGGCCTTACAGCTGGTGATCTCGTAGCCTCGCTGCAGCATCAGCGGATTCCGTTGCCGTTTGAAGTGGGAGCCTTCGTGGCACTGGAGGCATGCGAGGCGATTCAGGATCACCTCACGGTCCTTGATCCGCAACGCGTGCTGTTGTCCAGCGACGGGAGCGTTGTCGTGGAGGAGGCGGAGCCCACCCGTGACCACGAGGCCGCAGCCAGATCGATCGTAGCGCTTCTGGCTCACCTGCTGCTTGCGGCGGATCCGGGCGCGCCCAAACCCCTGATGGACCTCATCGACACCGGCCCCCCTGGCGGCATCTGGAGCGTGCCTTTGCTTGCCGAGGAGTTGAAGGCTACCTTGGTGCCGCTCAACCGTGACGCTGCGCGGCGCGTCTTGTCCCGACTCATCCGCGAAGCCAATCGCAACCGGAATATGTTCGATAACTCATCGTCACCTCCTCCCGAAGCCCGGACCATCGACGCACAGCTCGACAATCTGTTGCAGGAGCTTCCCGAGCATGCACAGCGAGGGCTTCCCGAGCACCTAGAGGTGCCCGTGGAGCTCCCCGGTGAAGCGCAGGTGCCGAACCCGCGGCTCCCTCACGATCCAGGGCCCGTCGCAGACGCCGCTGAACAGCGTGCAGCCGGTCAGCTTGGTGCGATGGGGACCCATGCGGATGACCTTCGAGCAGCGAACGGGTCATCTCGACCAAATCGAAGCAGGGTCCACGAGCCGGACGATGCGAGCATTGACGACGACGAGGTCACGGCCGTTCGAGAGCGTGATTCGATTTCCGCCAAACCCGCTGCTCCGTCGCGCTACATCGGCGCTCGGCGGGCCACAAGGCCAACGCTACCGCCGCCGGGCGCGAAACCCACTCCGGCTGTTTCTCCGAGCGCTCCAGCGCCGGGCTTTCGTGGCGCCTCGCCTCCGGTCTCGCCCCGCGTCCCGTCTCGGATTTCTCCGAGCGCCGTGCCACCGGCCTCTCGCGGCGGCTTGCCACCGGTCTCTCCGAGCGTCCCGCCGCCCGCCTCTCCGAGCGTCCCGCCGCCCGCTTCTCCGAGCGTTCCGCCGCCCGCTTCTCCGAGCGTCCCGCCGGGGGTCATGCGAGCAGGACCCGGGCCCCAGCCGCCCGCCCCGGGGGGCGTTGGCTCCCTGAGCGCTCCACCGCCACCTGCATCCGCTGGCTCGCCCCTGCGCGAGACCCCGGATGCGCGGTCCGCGCAGCGAACTTCGCACGACTCCATTCCCCCTCCGCGATCTCCTCTTGGAGACGCGGCACCAAAGCTGGACGAGCACCAAGTGGGAGGTGGCCGGCGCGCAGGGCTTGGTCCGTCCGTGGGCATGGAGCCACAAGCTGCGTCCCCGCCGGTGGCGACCCCGGTGCCACTGCCTCCCCCGCCGTATGCGACGCCCTCCGTGCCATCACGTCCCAAGCCAGCGGCGTCTCCGCCAAGACCTACGGCGGCTGGACCGACTGCGCGTGACGAGCGTTCTTCGTTCTGGTCCGGGCGTGCGGGGCTGGCACTCGTGCTGGCGGGGGGGGTTGCGGTGGTCTGGGCCACGGCGACCGTCTTTTTTGGCGACGTCGAGCAAGGACCGCAGCGCTCCAAGGCTTCGCCTGCCAGCCGCAAGTCTCCGGCCGTTCAACCGCCGCCGGCTCGGGGAGCCGAGGGGACGGTACGTTTGGGCGATGTGGTTGTGGATAGTCGTCCACGTGGCGCGCAGGTCCTGCTTTTCGTGGGTAAGGGTCCCGTCGTCGACGTGGTTCTACATCTTGGCGTATCCGAGGAGTTCGTGGCCGTCGCGCCATCGCGCAAACCCGCCCGTTACTTGCTTCCGGAAGACTGGCGTCCCATGGGCAAGGGCCGTGCGGCGCGCTACGAGCTCCCGCTGCAAACCTTGCCTGCGCGCCGCCGCAGGGACGCTTGGGCGCTTGGTCCGACGCTCTTGCGCAAGCGCCCGCCACCGATTTCCGAGACGTGGCCGACCGCCAGGGTGCATATCGTCACGGATGAGGCTGCCAGCGTCTACCGAATGATGGGCACCACGCCAGGTGTCGTGATGAAGAACGTCCCTTTGCAGAGCGACACCCGACTGCTGGTCCATCGCCGAGGCTACCGGCCGCGGGAGATCACGCTCGCACCATCAAGCTTCAAGCGTACGAAGCAGGGTCGCCTGGCTGCTCTTGATGTGCGCCTCAAGCCAGCCCGCTAGAGGAGGACCAGTGCTCGCGCCCGGAAGTCCGATCCGGGTTTTCGCCTGGGTAGCCGCGAGCACGACCGCGCGCAGCGCGGCACCGACAAGAAGGTGCCCGAGCAAGCGCGGTGGGGGCCGGGTTTCGGAGCCGACCCTCACCCCCTCCTGGGGTCGGCGGAGGAACCCGGATCGAGCTTCCGGCAAGCGGTGCTAACCCGGCGAGGAGGCTTCCCGGACGGCTTGCTCGATTTCTTGCTGGATCTGCTGCAGCTTGTCTTCGTCGCTGGCTTCGAAGCGCATTACCAGCGCAGGCTGGGTGTTCGAAGCGCGGACCAGCCCCCAACCTCCGTCGAACAGAATGCGTGCCCCGTCAATGTCGACGACCTCGCGCTCCTGCCGAAAGCGCTCGAGCAGCCGCGAGACCACGTCGAACTTGACGTCATCCGGGCACGCGACCCGAATCTCCGGCGTGGCGTGCGTAGCGGGCAGCCCGCTGAGCAACTCGTCGAGCGCGCCGGGCGGGTGCTGTGAGAGGATCTCCAGCAGGCGAAGCGAGGCGTAGACCGCGTCGTCGTAGCCGTAGTAGCGGTCGGCAAAGAAGATATGGCCGCTCATCTCTCCGGCCAGTAGAGCGTTCTCCTCCTTCATCTTCTGTTTGATGAGGGAGTGGCCGGTCTTCCAGATGATCGGCCGGCCCCCCCGCGCAGCGATATCGTCGTACATGCTTTGGGAGCACTTGACCTCGCCAAGAATCGTCGCGCCGGGGTGGTCGGCGAGGATGCTGCGTGCAAAAAGGACGACGAGCCTGTCACCCCATAGCGGCAGGCCGTCGGCGTCGATCACGGCTATGCGGTCGGCGTCACCGTCGTACGCGATCCCCACTTCGTGTCCGCGCTCCCGCACGCGTTGGGCAAGGTCCGCGATGTTCTCGGGCTGAGTGGGGTCGGGATGGTGGTGCGGGAACTCACCGTCCACGTCGCAGTACATCGGGTCGGGCTTGAGACCGAGGGTGTGCATGGCGGCGAGGGCCACGGGACCGCCCATGCCGTTGCCTGCGTCGATGGCGAAGGCGACGTCGTTTCGCTGAAGCTGGATGTTGCCGCGCATGTAGCCTGAGTACGCCGGCAGCGGATCGTACTCTTCGCTGCCGCCCGCCGCCTCGAGGTCGAAGTCCTGCCTGTCGACCATTTCTCGCAGCTTGCGGATTTCCGGTCCGGCCAGCGTTTGTTTGCCGGCCATGAGTTTGACCCCGTTGTCTTCCGGGGGGTTGTGGCTACCGGTAACGACGGCACCACCGTCGAGATCCCGATGAAAGACCGTAAAGTACATGAGCGGCGTGGCGACCTGCCCGATGTCGACGATCCACAGACCCGTCTGCCGGATACCCTCCGACAACGCCGCCTGCAGTCGCTCCGAGCTGAGCCTGCAATCGCGTCCGAGAGCCACATGGCGTGCGCCCCTGCGCTTCAGCAGCGTTCCGAAAGCTCGCCCGATGTCCCGTGCCACTTCGTCTGGAAGATCGCGCTCCGCCACACCGCGGATGTCGTACTCGCGAAAGATAAGTGGGTTCACGTTCAGCTCCTTGTGTCTTGTGATACGCGTCTCCCGCTTGTGCAGGGGGGATCGATGAGGATGTGGAGGTGGACCGACCGTCACAGAACCTCGTCGTCGCCCTGGTTCCGGAGCGCCTCGACGAGTTGCCGCACCCGCTGCGCCTGGTCCTTACGCAGCACGAGCAACGCATCCGGCGTGTCGACCACTACGACGCCGCTCAAGCCGACCAGGGCCACCACTTTGCTCTGGGCTGCCTCCACATAGCAGTCTTGACTGTCCACTGCCACGGTCTTTGCCGTGGTCGCGTTGCCCAGCACATCTTTGCGCGCGAGTCGCCAGGCGCTGTTCCAGCTGCCGACATCGGCCCATCCGAACTCGCCCCGTACGACCAACACATTGCGCGCACCCTCCATGACGCCGTGGTCGAGAGAAACGCTTGGCAGGCTTGAGTAGGCTTTGCGGGCGCGTTCGAGCGCTTGCTTTGGGCTTGCCTTGCTGACGGCGTCGAGCAGTTCGGTGAGCTCGGGCAGCTGTCTTCGGATTTCGGCGAGCGCGGCGCCAGCTTCAAAGAAGAACATCCCGCTGTTCCACAAGAATCGGCCCGACTCCAGGTAGTGCTGGGCCTGCCCGCGCTCGGGTTTCTCCACGAAGCGCAGGGCTTGGTACACGCTGTCGGCGATTTGGCGGCCGAGCTCGATGTACCCGTAGCCCGTCTCCGCCCGAGTGGGCTCGAGACCGACGGTAATCAGCCGATCCCCTTCGGCCGCGGCGATAGCTGTCCGCATGACCTGCGCGCACGCGTCATCGTCCTCGACGTACTGGTCCGCCGGCACCACAACCAGACGGGCCTCGGGGTCCGAACGATGCACGTGCGCGCTGGCCCACGCCACGCACGGCGCCGTATTGCGAGCGCAAGGCTCGGTCAGGAGGTTGGCCGCAGGAAGCTCGGGAAGCAGGGTCCTTACGCTCTCAGCGAGCGCCTGCGCCGTGACTACCAGTACGCGCTCCGGCACGGTTAGCTGCAGCACCCGCCTGAAGGCGGCGCGTATCAACACCTCACCGCCCGCAGCCAGGGGCAGCAGTTGTTTGGGACGCGTCCTCCTGGAGAGCGGCCAAAACCGGGTTCCCGAACCGCCCGCCATGATCACAGCGTAGGTATTGGACATGACGCGCGCGCGACCGAGGGTTCCACAGCATCCACCATGCCACCGGCTGCCGGAACTCTCGGCTGCGTGTCCCAGAGCTCTCTGTTTCGTAGCGTGTGGTGGTGTGAGACCTCAATCAGGTGCCGAGGTTGTACTAGTTCGTTACGTGTCCCACAAGATCGGCGATCAGCAGGGCCGTTCCCAGGGGAACCAGGTAGGTTGCGAAGGTCCACAACTGGCCACGACCGACGAGCGCCCGCAGGGCGAGCAGCGCGGCGTAGCCTACGACCAGCGCCGTCGCGCCACCCACAAAGGCATCGGTTCCGAGCGCACTGAAGTTCTCGGGCTTGCCCAGCTCGAGCACGCTGGCACCCGCGATCACGGGGACCGACAGGAGAAAGGAGTAGCGAAAGGCAGCAGCAGGGTTGAGCCCCAGCCACATGGCGACAGCCATGGTCACGCCGCTGCGGCTAAGCCCGGGCAGCGCAGCCAAACCCTGGGCCGCGCCCACCAGCACGGCAGCCCGCAGCGACAGGTGGTCGCCCAACCCGTGGTGGCGACGGGTCATAACCAGCGCCACGGCAGAGCCAAGAAAGCACAGGCCGACGAGCCAGCGTAACGACGACCACTGCTGCACCCATGGCTCAAGCGTGAGTCCTACCACGGCGGTCGCCAACGTCGCGGCGCCGAGGCCCAGCATGAATCGACCTTCGTCGCTGTCCCGCAGCAGCGAGGGCGATCGGAGTCCCCGCGCTGCGCACAACACGATGGACCCGATATCCCTGCCGAAGACCAGCAGCGTCGACAGCAACGTAGCCGCGTGCAGCAGCACCATCAGCGCCAGCGAGGGCGTTGGTGCATCCCATAGCATCGACATCACCACGAGATGTCCGCTGCTCGAGACGGGCAGGAACTCGGTCGCGCCCTGGACCAGCCCCAAAGCGATTGCAAGACCAACTCCGTTGCCCGCGAGTAAGGACACTAGAGATTATGGGAGGCGTGCGGCCAGGCTCACCGGCTGCTCCCACGATGTGCTGCGTCGCAGCTTTGGCGGCGAGCCCAGCCCGGCCGTGACCGCCTGAGCGACGCAACCATCGAAACCGCTTGCATCGCCAACACCGATCACCTCGATGCTAGGCACGTACACGTCGTAGTCGCCCATGTCGCGCATTCTGCTCCGGTACTTGACCGTGAAGGACGTGTCCAGCTGCTTCATGTGCTTTTTCTGCCACTCCTTGGTAAAGCAGTCGGCCACTGCGCGGGTCACCTCAGCGCCGCGCAAGCTGCCTTGGATTTCCGCATAGCCTGGGTAGTCGTGGCTAGGCATGTCGATCGCGACCTCGACCGAGTCGGTACTTGGCCGCGAAGGCGTCGCCGTGAAGAAGCGCGGTGCGGGCTGCTCCGCGTCGAACTTGGTCGCATCGAGACCATCGAAGCGGAGCTTTGCTACTAGCTGCATGACCTGCTTGCGTTCAGGCGCACCTGGGAGTGACGCCCGAAAGCAACGATCGGCCGCTCGAGCGGCGCTCTCGCGTGCTTCCGGAGTGCGTGCGGCGCCCAGGATGGCGGCAGCCGCTTCGCACTGGATGGAAGGAGGTGTGGGTGCATCTGCGCGCACGAACGCTGCTACTGCTGCCTGATATGTTCGCGCCGCCTCGTCCAGGTCCTGAGCCTCATACAGGCCGCGCCCAACCACGGCGAGGTACTCGCCGGTGACGCTGCTGACTCGATATCGGCAGCGGTGTTCCACGCAAGCTTGGTCTCGAGGGCAGTGATCGCTGTCCCGGCACGTCGAGCCGGCAGGCAGGGGCGGGGGAGCAGCGCTTTGGGCGCTCGAAGCTCCGGACCCGCCGGTCAGTTTCGCCAGGCCGTCACAGCCAAACAGAGCGCAGCTTGCAACCAAGCAAGCTGCGGGCAGCGATACGCGCATGGTGGCCTCATAAGGCATGTGCGATGTGGAGGGTGCCAAATCGAGGCAGGGGCGGTCAATACGGACGGCACCACCTGGGCACCAGCTGGTACCGCTTGCCAGGGATTGTGATCGATTGGCGCCGAGGGCTGGCGGTCGTACTAGGCTCGGGTTTGGCGGTTTTGGGTTGCTCCGCTGGGCGTCGTGTGGCCGGGGGTCTCGTGCTCGGCGCGCGGGTCCCCCCGAACTCGCGCGTGGAAGGTGGAAGCAATCTGGAGGCGGCTTAGCGATGAGAGCTGGCGCTGGAACGTGCGTTTGCGCTCAGACACAGGACCCCCCGCACGCTCTGCGCGCGAGACCCCCGGCCCCCCGACTGACGTAGTGGCCGGCCTTGGGTGTGTGCGTGCGCTGTGACGGAGGCTAGCAACTCGAGTTGGGAGGGATGCGGGCTCTAGCCTGGCGGATTGGCGGTGTTTCGGAGGCAGCATTTCTTGAACTTCCTGCCACTGCCGCAGGGGCAGGACTCGTTGCGTCCGATGTGGCTAGCTCGTCTGACAGGTTGGAACGGGTGCAGCAGCCGCGTCACATCGCTGATGTCTTCGGGTTTGTCCGGCTCGATGCCCACGATGACCTTGACGCCATGTTCATCGCACAGCTGCATCATTTCTGAAGCCCGCTGTTGGGTTTGCACCCGTATGATGGCGGGACGTTTGGGACTTGCGGGTCGGCTCATGGCAAGGCTCGGGTCTCAGCAGGAGGCGAACAGCGATGCTACCGGAAAGCTTTACCATGTGCTTGGGCTTGTTTCAGGGTTGCTTCACGGCACCAAGTTTTCAGCGCTTTGTTACCTTGGTCAGGGGTTGGGTGCTGTGTACAGGTAAGCACACGGTGACCGGTGTGATGCGAGCGGCCGGGGTGGTCGGGTACAGGGAGCACAGTGGCTACCATCGATTTTTCAGCCGGGGAGCGTGGCATCCAGACCAGGTGGGATTGGTGCTGGCACGTTGGGTGCTGAGGCTGCTGTCCGCAAACGAGACCGTCGTACTGAGCCTGGACGACACGTTGGCGCGGCACACAGGCAAGCGTATCGCGTCGGCCGGGATGCATCGCGACCCGCTGTTGTCCACCGCGACTCGCCCGTTCTGGCACTTCGGTCACACCTGGGTGGTGCTGGCCGTGGTAGTGAGCGCGCCGTGGGGCAAGTGCTACTCGCTCCCGGTGCTGATGCGGCTGTACCGTACGGAGAAGGTCAATAGGCGAGCGGGAAGGCGACATTGGAAAAAGACGGAGCTGGGTGCGCAGATGCTCGAGGTGGTATCGAAAGCCTTTGCGACACGGCATTTCGTGGTGGTCGCCGACAATGCCTACGTCAATCGCTCGGTGGTGCGCACGCTGCCTGAGCGGTTTCATCTGGTGGGCCGCGGGCGGCTTGACGCGGCGCTGTATGCGCCGCCGCCACGATATCGGGGGATGGGTCGACCGCGGGTGCGGGGGCAGAGGTTGGCCTCGCCCAAAGAACGGCTGCACCGGCGCTGGCGTAGCGTCGAAACGCAGGTGTATGGTCGTAGCACCAAGCTTCAGGTCCAGGTTTTCGATGCGCTGTGGTATATCGTCGGGCGCGAGCGCAAACTGCGCATCGTGATGATCCGGGGCTGGCCTGGACATAGCCGCGACGACGTGCTTGTCAGCACGGACCTGTCGTTGCGGGCCGAACTCCTCATCGAGCTGTACTGCCGGCGTTGGTCGCTTGAGGAGACCTTCGGCTGGGCCAAGAGCCGGCTGGGCTTCGAAGAGCCCCAAAAACCGCACCGAACACGCCGTGCAGCGTACCGCTCCGATGGCACTGTGGCTCTATTCGCTCGTCACATGCTGGTATCTGACGTGGGCGCGCCGCCGGGTCCGGCTTCCCATGCGCGCCGCTCCGTGGCAGCGCTCCAAACACAACCCGAGCTTCGCCGACATGTTGGCGCATCTACGGCGCCAAAGCTGGACCTTGTGGGTTTCTGATCAGGCAGACAAAGGCCCCCTCGATCAAAAGTCGCTCGCTCCACTGCTCGATATTGCCGGCTACGGCTAGCCCGCCGCTCGGGACGCTGGCTGAATCCGCCACCACGCAAGTCGTTCGGGCGGGGGGTTGCGCGCGCAGGGCCCTGCGGGGGGTCCTGTGTTTGAGCGTGAACGGACGCTGTGCGAAGTCTCGATCTGTGAGTCGATTCCTGTATCTTAGCTCGCTCAAAGCGCGAGTTCGGGGGGAACCGCTGGGCCCGAGCACGTGACCCCCCGCCCGAACGACGTCAGGTCGTCCACTGACCCAAAACCGCCAAACTCGAGACTAGTACCACGAATCACAAGTTCACTAGGGTGGCGCTCTAGGCCCTAACGATACGAAGGTGGCGGTGAAGGCAGGGCGAGCTGGCTCTCGAGCCTGAAGTTGTGCTCCGCGGCTGTTCGCTGGTCC
>JAKSBK010000059.1 GCA_022361155.1 Pseudomonadota bacterium | reverse complement strand
GTCGAACGCTATCCGCACGAGATGAGCGGCGGTCAGCGCCAGCGGGTCGGCATCGCTCGCGCTTTGGCGCTGCGGCCGGAGTTCGTGGTCTGCGACGAAGCGGTCTCCGCGCTGGACGTGTCGGTGCAGGCGCAGATCCTCAACCTGATGCGCGATCTTCAGAGGGAACTGGGGCTGACCTACCTGTTCATCAGCCACAACCTGGCCGTGGTCTACCACGTGTCCGACCACATCGGCGTCATGTATCTCGGCAAGCTGTGCGAGGTGGCGACGGCCAAGGCGCTGTTCCGGCGGCCGCGCCATCCCTACACGCGGCTGCTGTTCGACACCATCCCGGACCTGGAGATGTCCGGCCGCGAGCGGCCGCCCGTGGGGGGCGAGGTGCCGAACCCCATCGACCCGCCCCCCGGGTGCAGCTTCCATCCCCGCTGTCCTTTCGCCAACGACCGCTGCCGTACCGAGGTGCCGGTGCTGCGCCAGGTCGACGACGGCACCGTCGCCTGCCACGCCGTGGAGGAGGGGAGGATCGAGGTCTAAGTCTGAGACTGCTGGGCCAGCAGCCTCTTGTTGGCGGCCCGCAGCCGGCGGGCCAGGTCGAGGAACAGGGAGCGGTAGAAGCGTCCGGCGAAGGCCGGGTCGGCGTCGGTCATGGCGTCGATGGCGGTGCGGGCCAGGGCCAGCACCTCCACCTCGCCGTCCGCCACCAGGGTGGCGCTGGCCGGCTCGCCGTCGACGAAGGACATCTCGCCCAGCACCTCGCCGGGACCCAGCGGTCCGGCGAACTCAACCAACTGCTCGCCCCCTTGGGTCTGGGTGACCCGCACCTGTCCGCTGCTGAGGATCATCAGGTCCTCGACCAGCTCGCCCTGGGTGATGACCTCGTCGCCGGGGGGGAAGCTGAGCATCTGGGCCTTTTCGCGGAGTCGCTCGCGTTCCGCGGGCAGCAGGTCGGAGAAGCAGGTGTCGAATTCCATGGCGGGCATCCTCGCACGTTGAGCGCTCCCGTGCCGTTGCCCGCCGGCCGGTTGCGACAAGGCGGCCAACGTACCAAATCAATAGGGCTTCGACTACACTGCAATGGAACCGGAACGGGGTGATGGACATGAGCACCGACGCGACGGCGGCGACCCGAAGGGCCATGGCGGCCGGCGGCCTGGCCCTGCTGCTGGGCGCTTGCGCCCAGGTCTCGGGCGACGCCCGGGGCGTGGTCATCGAGCACGCCGCCAACCAGGTCGGCGCCGCCGACCTGCAGGCCGCCGACCACTGCGCCCGGCACGGCCGGAAGGCGGTGCGGGTGAAGACCGGGCCGGCGGAGACCTCCGTGCTGCTGCTGCGCAAGCGCACCAGCACCTATCGGTGTGTGCCGGGTTGAGCCGGCGCTGGCTCCTGGCGCTGTTGGCGGCGGTGGCGCTGACCGCCGTCGCCGGGCTGCTGGTGTGGCGCTTCCCGGAGGCGCTGGCCGGCCGGGACCAGCGCATCGACCTGGTGCAGGGCGTGCTGCTGCTGGTGCTGGTGGGCTCCAGCGGCGTGCTCTACCGCGGCGTCTCGCTGGGCCGGGCGGTGCGCAACGGGGCCATCTGGGTGGTCATCCTGCTGGCGCTGGTGGCGGGCTACAGCTACCGCCACGACCTCGAAGGGGTGTGGCGGCGGGTGTCCGGCAACCTGGTGCCGCACGCGCCGGTGGCAGGCGCCGACGGCTCGGTGGTCATCACCGCCGGCCGGCACGGCCACTTCGTGGTCGAGGCGGAGGCGGACGGCACCCCGGTCCGCTTCCTGGTCGACACG
>JAKSBK010000058.1 GCA_022361155.1 Pseudomonadota bacterium | reverse complement strand
CGAAATCACTAAAAGCCTTAAACGAAAGTACATTCTCTTTCTCCTTAATCCTTCTTCAACTCCATTTCCGATCCTTGCAACTCAATCCAGACGAAGTTTTCTTAACGCTCTTGCTTGGACAAATAGTGTGCGGGAACCGTATCCGGCTTCAGAGCGCCCTCCCAAATCATGCTGGTAATCCACCATCGTTTCCCGTCATAGACGAACTGCATGCTCACCAAACAACGGCCCTTTGGCGGACCATCCGGTGATTGCCAGCGGTACTCACATGTGCCCCAGCGCTGCGCTAGACGGCCATACTGCTCGGTGCGATGCCAGATCTGTTTCTCATAAATGCCGTTTTCCAACATGGATGGCCTGTACCATTCGATGTAATCCTCGACACCAAACTCGAAAATCTGGGTCGAGTCTTTGTTGGAGCCAAATGTCACGAAGCGAGCGCCTTCCCGGAACAGAGCGCGATAACGGTCCCAGTCACGCGCTTGGCCGGCCGGGCCCGAGACGATAGAGTAGATAGCTTGGGACAGCGTTTCCGGCGAGATCCAGTCGGGATGTTCCACTGAGGCAGTTACCGGTTCCGAAGCAAGTTTCGCACGAGCGATGACTAAGCCGATCATTGTGCAGAGAAAAACAAAGTGGAAGCCACGCGACATGAGCTTTTCCTCCAAATTGAGAATACTAACTTGAGCGCTTTTAAGATCAGTACCAAAGCGCATACTTTGCTAATCCTATGCTCCAGCGGATAGCTTCGGAGCAACAAATTAAAATATGCAGAATTGTTCCCGATGATTCAACAGAAAACCGCAAAGCATAAAATAGACCCTAATATTAGGAATCCTTTATCCGTTAGACCCCCTTTTGACTCCCTCATTTGGAGGACCTTTCATTCCGCTAAACTTTTTCAATACATTTGAGAGAAAACGACTCATATTATTGTCATAATAAATGTATCAGTCTTCAACCATCCGATAACTGTCCACAAAGTTATATGTCCGTGTCAGGTTTCTTCCTCTGAAGTATTATGTCAAAGCCGAAGCTGGTCCTTTATTCTCAAGAACTCAAGAATTGCTCGTGTTTTCGTACTCTATTCAATACGGCGTTTCAAGCTGAGCCGGCAGAGACCGAAGACACATTTCTACATCGAGTTCAGGAAGGGAAAGCCGATGCCGCGGTGGTGTGCTGTTGCTCTGCTAGAGAGCAAGACGCGGAAGAATTGCTGCGGATAGAAGCACTCGCTGGCCCGTTACCCGTACTAATCTG
>JAKSBK010000057.1 GCA_022361155.1 Pseudomonadota bacterium | reverse complement strand
TCCGCGATTCTCAACGGAAACTCGTTGTAAGACCGCAAACGAGTCTTGTAGATGAGCAAGTGACCTGGGCAGTTCATGGGTTTGACCGCCATCGGCCGGTCCTCGCATACATTGTCGTGAATCTTCGCGGGGTCATCCTCGTCGCGCAGCTTGAGCTTGGTGAAGAACATGTTCTCCATGTAGTTCGCGTAGTGTCCCGATGTGTGCCAAAGCTGCTCGGACAGCACGAGGGGGGTCTTGACCTCGATGTAACCGCGCCGGCGCAATTGGGCCCGCATGTAACCGGTTAGCTGGTCGAACAGCTGCGCGCCTTTGGCGTGGAAAAAGGGAAGCCCAGGGGCGTCCTCATGGAAGCTGAACAGGTCGAGCTTTTTGCCGAGCACGCGGTGGTCGCGCTTCTTCGCCTCCTCCAGCAGCCGCAGATACTCCTTTAGCTCCTTCTTGTCGAAAAAGGCCGTACCGTAGACGCGCTGCAGCTGCGGCTTGCGCGGGTCGCCGCGCCAGTAGGCGCCCGCGACTTTCGTCAGCTTCACAAACTTCAACCACCCGGTGTGAGGAACGTGGGGTCCACGACAAAGATCGATGAAGTCACCGTGCCGATAGAACGAGAGCTCTTCGCCACGCTCCTTGATACCCGCCACGAGCTCTTGCTTGAAGGCGTTGTGGCCGCCGTCGATCGCCCGGTAGCGAGCGTAGTGCTCGCTGGCCTGCGCGTGGCTGGAGACACAGCGTACAAACTCGTGCTTCGCCTTCGCGATCACCCTCATTTCGTTCTCGATGCGCGAAAAATCGGCAGGCGTGATCTTCTGCTGAGGCAGGTAGATGTCGTAGTAGAACCCATCCTCGACGACTGGACCGATCGTCAGCTGGGCCGCGGGGAAGATGCGCAGGATGGCATCGGCCATTACGTGCGCAGCCGAGTGACGCAAGACTGCAAGCGCCTGCGGATCGTCCTTGGTCAATACCCGAACCCGCTCCCCGTCTCGCAGCGGCAGCGCAAGGTCGCGCACCTCGCATCCATCTACCTCGATCGCGACGGCCGCCCTGGCGATCCCCGCTCCCAGCCGCTCGGCCAGTACGGCTCCGCTCGCCCCGGGTGGCAGCTCGCGCTCGCTTCCATCGGGAAGCTCGACTCGAATCATCATGTCCTCCTTTGGGGGACGGCTACATCCGCCCTCGCGCCTGTGCCCGACGGCCACAATCCGCCGCGACAGCTTGCCTAGGCTAGCAGCATTCGGATCGCAGCCAACCGAGGCGGACCGCGAGCTGGCGAATTGGCTGCATCGCATGTGATCCGCCGGCGCGTGCCCCTGCTTGTCCTTCGAACGTGCGCGGCCGTGCCGGTTGCTTTTCTGGCTGCGGTTAACTACAGAACTGGCCCATGATCAGCCGCCGACCCGGAGCGGGCTGCCGGTTGCGGGTGTTGGAGCGCCCGCTGACGTTCTCGCTGCTGGCCGGCTGCCTGTGGGGCCTGGGCCTTGGTGGCTGCGACGAGGAACCGCCGACCCGGCCGGCTCCGGTTGAAAACGAGACCAAAGCCAGCGACGGCCCCGGGGTGGATGAGGGTCCCGTGGCGGAAAAGAACGTAGCGGCCCCTTGGAGCCAGGCCTTCAAGCACTACGACCTCGTCGATCTACTGGGCCTGGCGTCGCTGCACGATGGCAGCCTCGGAATCGACTTCGGCACCAGCGACTGCTTCAAGTACACACTGGGTGGCTGGCGAACGGGCTGGGGCGAGCAGCGGAGGGATGGCGACGTGACCTACGCCAACGCCGTGAGCACGTCGAGCCGGGTGTACTTCCAGCTGGACGCACCCGCGACGCTGGATGTCCAGTTTCGACTCAAACGTGCCGGGGCGAGCTTCTTTTCCCTGTACGTCAACAACAAACCGGTCCGCAAGATCGACATCACGCGAGCCGGATGGGCTACGTACTCGGCGCAGATCCCGGGGCAATTGCTGGTTGGCGGTGTCAATCATATGCTGCTGCGCTGGAACAAGACGAGCCGAGCGCAGCAAGAAGATGTAGCGGCTCACGTGGACAGCATCCGCCTGGCGACCGAGGAGTCGGCGAAGTCGGAAACGAAGCCGCCTCATCAATCTGCTTGGCTGGCCCAGGTGGGGAATTCGCCGGCGCTCTCGCTGGCTGGGGGTCACAAGCTCACGTATTGGCTGCATGTACCTTCAGGGCAGCCCCGTCTCGGCTTTTACTTGGGTCTCGACAGCCGTGCTCGGGCGCCGGACACGCCGAAGATGTGGCTTGACGTGCGCGCGTTCGTGGACGGTGCAGATGCCGCCCTGCTCTTTTCGCAGCAGGTCGTGGATCGCGCTCCGGATGACCTCAGGCCCACGCAAGTGAACCTCGCGCCGGTGAGCGGTCAGGTTGCGCGGCTGGACATCAGCGTGCGCGGGGCACAGGCGCCGAGCGCGCGCGTGGTGCTGGCGGATCCCGGGGTGTACGTGACACGCGCCGAACCCAAGCAGGCGGTTTCCTCCAGAGACAGCCTGCGTGCGGCCGGGAACGCGATCGTGGTCATGATCGACACGTTGCGAGCGGACCGCCTTGAAAGCTACGCCAAGACGCGCGTCAAAGCGCCGGTGCTCGATCGATTCTGTCGCGAGGGAGCGGTATTCGAGCGGTTCAATGCCGTGGAGGATTGGACCAAGCCATCGTGTGCGACGATGCTCACGGGTCTTTATCCGGAAACCCACAAGACGCAGTCCGACAGCGGCAAGCTGCCCGCCAGCGTGAAGATGATCAGCGAAGAGCTGCAAGCTCAGGGACTGCGTACCGGTGCCTTCGTTGCCAACGGCTATGTGTCGCACAAGTTCGGTTTCAAGCGCGGCTGGGATCACTTCACCAACTACATTCGTGAGAACAAGAAGACCGAGGCACAGTACGTATTTGCCGACGCTGCGGCATGGATAGCCAAGAGGAAGGCCAACAACGAGCGCTTCTTCGCCTACGTGCACACCATCGACCCGCACGTGCCCTACGATCCGCCGGCAGAGTTCCTGGAGCTCTATCAGCCGCAGCGCTACGTGGGTCGCGTCCGGCCGCGAGGCACGGCGCAACTGCTCGAGGACATCAAGCGCCGCAAATTCAAGCCTCGGGCAGAAGACAAGCATTACTTGCGCGCGCTGTACGACGGAGAAATCAGCTACCACGACAAGTGGTTTGGAGATTTTCTGGCCAAGCTCGACGGGCTTGGCCTGGCCCAGGAGACTCTGATCATCGTCGTCTCCGACCACGGCGAGGAATTCTGGGAACACGGCAGCGTGGGACACGGACATCAGATTCACCAGGAGTTGATACGCGTTCCGTTCGTCATGCGCTGGCCCGGGACGATATCCCCCGGCATGCGGGTGCCGGACAACCACGACCACGCGTGTCTGGCGCCTACCGTTCTCGATGCGTTGGGACTCAAGCTGCCCCGTTATCTGGAAGGTCGATCCGTGCTTGCGCGAGCGCTCGGGGTCCAGGAGCCCGGCCCTCACGCGGGTTTCGCAACCCACCAGGGTGAGCGCGAGGCGGTATGGAGCGGGCGGTTCAAGCTGCTCATGCGCGGCCCCGTGGTTACGTCGCTGTTCGATGTGGAGCAGGACCCCGACTGCAAGCAAGATCTTGACACAGCCAGCCCGATCACGCTGACCTACATGCGAGCGTTGCTCGGCATGTTCAAGGGTGCCCGCGACAAGAAGGCGTGGCGCCGCAGAGCGCTCGGGCGACGTGTTGTCGACCCCAAAGCCGAGAAAGTGACGATCGACGAGGAAACGAGCGAGCAGCTCAAGGCCCTGGGGTATTTTCGCTAGCCAGTGCCCGTCCCGAAACTCGCTCCCGTCGCCTGGCTTGCGGCGCGAGGCCGCCTGCCGCGCCGTCTAACGCTCGACCCTGCTCAATCCCAACCGCGGTCGCTGCATTTCCTCGGTTCGCCAACGCGCCATCCGACCCCGCGGCGCTGCGCCATGCTCGGTCCGGGTTTTCGGAACGGGCACTGGCCAATCCCGGGTTGTCTGATATAGGCATCCGGCCGGTCATCACGGCTCCAGGACACGAGCAGCATGGCAGAGCAGCAACCCGACGTGTTCCGTGTGCGGCCCGCCGCGTCCGCTGACCTGGCGCGCATTATCGAGATCCAACGCGAGGCGTTCCGGCGTGAGGCCGTGCGCTACGGTGACTACCGAATGCCTGCCATGACCGAAACGTTGGCAGAGCTGGCCGCGCAGGCACAGCGCAACGTCGTGCTCACGTGCTGTGTTGGGGATGATGTGGTCGGGTCGGTCCGCGGCCATCTAGACGGCATGGGCATTGCGCACCTCGATCGACTGGTCGTGCTGCCCAAGTGGGAGCACCACGGGGCAGCAAAGCGACTCATGGACGAGATCGAGCAGCGACTGAACGCATGCAGCCGGTATCGGATACTCGCCGGCGAGCACAGCGAGCGCGTGATTCGTCTCTGCGGGCGGCGTGGCTACCGCCCCTGCGGCTACCGCTCGGCCGGCGCCTACCGCTGGCTGCTAATGGAGAGGTTGAACCCTCCATCGCTGCCGGGCGTTTGCTCGCGGACGGGGCCGCTTCGAAGCATGGGGCGCCCTGGTCACACGACTGTGCCAAAGTAGCGACGATCCTCAACGATTCGGGGCGGCGGGATGGCGCCGCCCGTGCCGTTGCTCCGGGGCTGCATACGCTTACCGCTGCCGCTGCGGCTGGCAGGTGCAGACGGATCTCCGGTCCGCGCCGCGCTCGAACCGGGTTGAAAGCCACGCCGGTGCCCTGCCCACGAGGGGGTTCGCTTCCATGGCGCCGATCGTTCGGCGCCCCCGCTGTTCTGCGGCCATTCGCTTTTGCCCGCAAAAATAGCGTGAGCGTGGCAACGGCTTCTGACGCGTTTGTACCAGAATGGACGGGATTCTGCGGGCCCGCGTGACGCCGATTTTCTATACGCCGACTGGCTCGGGGGCTAGCCTCGGACTGGAGGCTAGTGTGAGGAAGTGAGGGAAAAGACTGCCATGATCGAACATAGACGTGCGAAGGGGGCAAAACGATGGCACGGCCGAGGAGCGGATAAGGGCGCGCGCGCATGGGTGTGCTTGGCGGCGCTGGGTGCACTGGGAGGCGGCTGCGACCCGTATTCGAAGTACGGCAAGAACGGCGACGCTTTGGGCCCGGTGGATCCGGTTGCTTTCCCCCAGGAGAACCTGGGCGAGGGCGGCGATCGCAGGAGCCCCGGGGACGGTTCCTTCACGCAGGTTGCAGCCTACGTACGAGGCGTAACGTCTGGCTACTTCCCGTACCCGGTACGGTCGGGCGCCGTCAAGACCACCGAGACTAGCGACAAGACCCCCTATGTTCCGGTGCCGTCGGCTCCGAAGGCCTACGTATTGGATCCGGCCGGTGTAGCGACCTGCACTCCGCCTGTCGATTACATCTACGACTCGCGTCTCGATGAGGTCAATTTCGCCGAGCAAGGCAACATCTTCACCGAACTTCCCAGCGCCAAGTACGTCGAGGGCGCCTTGCCGAGCTCGAAGTATGCGCCGGTGGTGTCACAGGCACCTGCAGATCTGGGCGGAGTGGCATGCCAGCAGGTCAAGGGCGAAGACGAGCTCGTACAGGCACTTGGGCTGGCCGGCCCGGCCGATCTACCGGCCGATGGGCAGCTTCTAGCGTGGCTCGTGATCGATCCGGCGGCGGCCGTTTATCCCTTGGGTCAATCAGAAAAGGCGGGTCATTCGGGGCTCGGTCTGCAGCGCTGGGGCTGGTTCAATCGCTATCTCCTGGCCTACCTCGATGGCGGCCTGATCCCGACTGCTCCCGTGCCGAACACGATGTCCACGCAGATGCTGACCCAAAAGCTTTACATCCCCAGCATGGTGGCAACCGACCCGGCCGACCCATCCAAGACGAGCCCCGGCGAAGTGGGTGCAGGCTACGATGTGCTGCAGTTCATGCGGAACGAGCCAGGCTACTCTCCGCTGTGCGAGGTTTGGCGCTACAACGCGACCGTGGTCTTCAACCCCGACACGCCGGAGCTCTACCAGGGACCCAAAGACGAAACGTCTGTCCTGGCCATGGATCCAGCTCCCGCTCGCTACCTGCCCACACCACAGGAAGAGCTCAGCGGCTTCGACCGGCGTTACGTCTACTGTTTGCAGGTCGTGCAGCAGGTTCCATGAGGAAGAGGGATCAGATGGATGCGC
>JAKSBK010000056.1 GCA_022361155.1 Pseudomonadota bacterium | reverse complement strand
GGCCCACCCCTGCCAAGGCGTCGCTGCTAAGGGCCCGCGCAAGAATAACTCGTGTGCTTCGGTGAGGACTGGGCGCCGCTGGCGAGGCGCGACGACGAGGAGTATTGGGGATACTTCGAGGAGGAGCAACATAGCCAGCGGCGGTCAGAACCGGCGGAATGGATGAGTTATTCTTCCGCGGGCCCTAAGGCGTCGAGTCAAGCAAGGCCCGTCCAAATCACTTCAGGCGGGTATGGGTGAGCGGCTTTGCCGGGTCCGGGGCTTGCGTTGGACCGAGATTGGAGCTAACACGCCTCGCCCGCGGCGTGACGTGCGAACCGGGCCAGGCTTGTGCTCACGCGCGTTGGAGGTGTCCATCGCCGGACGCACGCGGCGGGCCAACGCAAAGACCTTGGAGCGTGGCGCATGGACGTACGCGAACAGCTCGCAGCCCTTGCCAAGCTAGCGGAGATCGATGCATGTGTGCGGGACATCGAGAGCGAGCTGAAGGAGATCCCCGCTCGCATGGACGAGCTACGAAGCAACGTCGCGCGGCTGCGGGGCCTTCTGGAGGCGGAGCGCGATCAGTTGGCCGAGGCCGAGCGTTTGTTCAAGGTCCAGGAAGAACAGATCCAGGAGAAGAACGACTCTCTCGGCCGCTCGAAGGCCAAAGCGGCCAAGGCCCGCACGTTGCGCGAGGCGGATGCAGTCGAGCGCGAGCTCGAGCAACTCCGCCGATCGCTACGCGAGCGCGAGGAGGAGCGGCAGCGGCTCGGGGAGGCCATGGAACGCGTTCGTCGGTCTCTCGGCGGGCACGAGCGGGAGTTTCAGGAGCTCGAGGACTACTTTGCCGACGAGGACGCGGGCGCCGGACGCCGCACCGCAGAGCTCACCGAGCGCCGCGATGAGGCGGTTTCCGGCCGTGAGGAGGTTGCTGCCCGTGTGGAGGCCGCGGTGCTGCGGCGCTACGAGCTGGTGCGGCGCCACCGAGGGGGCGTAGCCGTGGCTAGCATCAAGGGAGGCAGTTGCGCGGGATGCCATACCGCGTTGCCGCCCCAGCTCATCATCCGGGCGCAAAAGGCCGAAACCGTCGAGGAGTGCCCCAGGTGCCACAGGATGCTGCATCATCCGGCTGCCGTGGGAGCCGCCGAAGACCCAGCCGGCGCCTGACCGGCTCAAACTTGAGCGCGCCACTCCGGATGCAGGTTCTCGGGGCCCCGCACGACCTGGAAGTAACGCTGCTGCAGGCGTTTGGTAATGGGCCCTCTGCCGCCGTCCCCAATCGGACGGTCATCGATCTCCCGCACGGGTGTCACTTCCGCAGCCGTTCCGGTGAAGAAGACCTCGTCAGCGGTGTAGAGCTCGTCGCGTGAGATCATGCGTTCGACTACGGGAACTCCGACTTCGCCGCAGAGCTCGATCACGGTGTCTCGCGTAATCCCCCTCAGAATCGAGGCACCTGGCGGTGGGGTCACCACCTTGCCGTGTTGAACCGCAAAGATGTTCTCCCCGGAGGCCTCGGCAACGTAGCCCTGCGGGTCGAGCATGATGGCCTCCTGGTAGCCCGCGGCCGTGACCTCGGTTTTCGCCAGGATGGAGCTTACGTAGTTGCCTACCAGCTTGGCCTTCGTCATCATGCAGTTGACGCCGGGTCGAGTGTAGCTGCTCACACGGACCCGAACTCCGCCCTTTAGCGCCTCATCACCCAAATAGGCGCCCCAGCGCCACACCGCGATGGCGAGCCGAACGGGATTGCCCGCGGGGTGAAGGCCCATGGCTCCGTCACCCAAAAATGCTAGCGGCCGGATGTAGCATTCGTCCAGACCGTTGGAGCGAACGGTCTGAAGGCAGGCTTCGATCACCTCCCCGCGGGTCCAACGCAGCTCGAGTCCAGCGATCGTGGCGGAGCCGAAGAGCCGGTCGATGTGCTCGCGCAGCCGGAACACGGCGCTGCTGCCGTCAGCGCGCTTGTAGCAGCGGATTCCCTCGAATACTCCCAGACCGTAGTGCAGGGTGTGGGTGAGGATGTGAACCGTGGCCTGGTCCCAGGGCACAAGCTCACCATCCATCCAGACTTTATCGACCTTCTCCACCATGATCGCGTGTCTAGCACAGCCTGACCAGGTCGCGAGGCGTTTCCGCGCGCTTCGCTGCGACGTGCGAGAGCGAAGATTCCCCAACGCCACCTCGGTCTGCGGCCCCGAAGTTGGCGCCTGGTTGACGGGCTTTTGGCCTTGGAGTAGAACGCGCCCACTTTTTTGGGCCAAAAGAGCCCACCGACCAGGGCACGCCGGGCGCCTTTGCAAGCACTCCGAGGCCGTGTGGCCCCACCTGCTGTGTAGATGCGAATCTTCCTTTTCAAGATGCTGTTGTGGTTGCAGCCCGAGGCAACTGGCGCCGAGGCCGCACAGCAGGTTGGTGAGCGCGGGGGCGGTCAAGCGCCGGGTTGCGGGGGTGGCGGCATGCAGCTCGGAATGCTGGCGGTCATGTTCTTCATGTTCTACTTCCTGCTCATCCGCCCGCAGCAGAAGCGTCAGCGAGAGCACGACAGCATGCTCAAGTCGCTGCAGAAGGGTGACAAGGTTCGGACGCGAGGGGGGATTCGTGGCGAGGTGGTCGAGATCGGCGAGCAAGAGGCTACCCTGCAGATCGCGGATCGGGTCAAGATAAACATCCTGAGATCGCACATCGAAGCTCGCGCGGAAAAGCCTCGTGCCGGCACCGAGCCCGACGCGAAGCAGCCCGCTCCGAGCAAGAAGTCGTGATCGCCGCCTAGGAGCCACGGGGACAGGGGTGATGGACAAGGGCTGGTACGTTCGATTCCTTTTCGTGTTTTCCTTGACCGTTGCCGCGTGGTTCGCCTTGTGGCCGACGTTGGATGGCTGGTTGCCCGCGCCCGGGTACGTAAAGGACATCTTCTCGAGCCGCATCAGCCCAGGCCTGGACATTCGAGGAGGGCTGCGACTCGTCTACGAAGTCGAAGTCGATGAGGCCATACGGGACCGGCGCGACACCCGAGCCGAGCAGATTCTCAACGAGCTAGGAATCAAGCTCGGTATCATACCCGAGGCTGAGAGCCCCACGAGAGACCACATGGCCAAGACCCGCGCCAGGGTGGATGTGGCCAAGCTCGAGGACCGCCGTCGCTTTCGTGTGTCCTTCAAGTCGGCGAGCGATACGGGGCAGCTCGATCGGGAGCTGCTGAACCGGTACGAAGACCTGCGTGAGATCTCGAGGTCGGACACCGAAGTGGTGCTGGCGGTCGATCCCGACTTCTTGGCCAACATCCGCGACACCGCCGTACAGCAGGCTCGGGAGACCATTTCCAACCGCGTCGATGGGCTCGGCCTGAAGGAGACCTCGATCACGGCACAGGGTACGGACATCATCGTAGAGGTGCCCGGCGCGGACGAATCGGCCTTCGAGCGTATTCGCGAGATCATCAGCAAGACCGCGCGTTTGGAATTCAAGATCGTGGCCGACGAATCGACGTTCGTTGCCGACCTGGCTGACCTGCCCGAGGGTGTGGAACGGCGGGTGGAGCCCGCATCGGCTGGACCCAACAAGCCGCAGGTGGCGTCGAGCTACCTCGTGGCGTATGGCGAAGACGCCTACGCCAAGCTCGAGAGCTACGTCGAGACGTTGGCTTCTGCGCGGAAGATCCCTGCGGATCAGGAGCTGCTGTTGGGCGAGATCGACCCGCTCGAGACGAACACGGCGGGTGCGGGTGAAGCTGTACGCACGGGGTGGCGCACCTACACCCTGTACTCGCGGACCGAGCTCACCGGTGACTATATTCAGGAAGCCTTCGTCTCGAGCGATGAGCGCACCAACAAGCCGAATGTGCTCGTGAACTTCGAGGGGGAGGGGATCGATGCCCTCGACGAGATGAGCGGCCGCAACGTCAAGCGGCGCATGGCTATCGTGCTCGACGACCAGGTCAAGAGCGCGCCGGTCATTCAGGAGCGGATCGGCGGGGGCCATTGCCAGATCACGCTGGGCGGCTACCGCGATTACACCGAGCTGCTCAACGAGGCCCGTGATCTCGTGTTGGTACTGAAGGCCGGCGCCCTGCCGGTGCCGATACGACCATCCAACGAGCAGCTGATCGGGCCCACTTTGGGGCAGGACGCAGTCCAAAAAGGCGCGCGAGGCGTGCTGGTGGGCGTCAGCATGGTGCTGGTTTTCATGCTGATTTATTACCAGGCCGCCGGTGCAGTGGCAGACCTCATGGTGCTGCTGAACCTGCTGTTCTTGCTTGCCACGCTGGCGTTTTTCGAGGCCACGCTCACGCTGCCGGGAATCGCAGGCATCGCACTCACCGTTGGGATGGCCGTGGATGCCAACGTGCTCGTGACGGAACGCATTCGTGAGGAGCTGCGTACCGGGAAGTCGACTCGGGCGGCGGTAGAGCAGGGCTTCGGCCGAGCCTTTTGGGCGATCATGGACAGCCAGTTCACGACCTTTCTGGCAGGTGTCGTGCTGTTTAACTTCGGCACAGGACCGATCAAGGGCTTCGCGGTCACGCTCATGGCGGGCATCTGCAGCTCGCTCTTTACCGGGGTCTTCTGTTCGCGGGTGATGTTCGACTGGATCGCCCGAGGACTGCGCATTCAACGTTTGCCGGTAGGGTGAGCCATGCACATCTTCAAGCCCGGCCGCACGTTCAACTTTCTGCGCTACCGCAAGCTGTTTGGAGTCATCTCGACGCTGCTGGTGGCCGGCAGCCTGGCGCTGCTTTTCGTGCCGGGGCCCAACTACGGCATCGATTTCAAGGGGGGTACCGAGATCGAGCTGGCCTTCAAGACCGATACGGGGCCCGGGGCGCTGCGTAGCAGCATCATGGGGCTCGGTTACGAGCGTCCTCAGGTCGTGAGCGTGGAAGGGAAGCTCAACCAGTACATCATACGGATCCAGGAGGTTTCCTCGCTGCCCAAGGAGCAGATCGAGCAGATCGAGGCGAAGCTCACGTCCGCGCTGGGAGCTACCCAGCTCGAGGAAATGAAAGTATCCCCGGGCGGCGACAAGATTTCGCTGCGCCTGTCGGATACGGCAGACCCAACTGCTCTCGAGGCTGCGCTCAAGCAGGCGGGCGCCCAGGTCAAGAAGGTTACGGCCTTTGGTCGCGCCGACGACCACCGCTACGAGGCCCGATTGGTCGGGGTGGCCGACGAGGTGGTGCGCGGGCTGCAGCAAGCCATGCCCGACCGGGCCCCGGAGCTGCCGCTGCGGGTGGAGTGGGTCGGCCCCAAGGCAGGTGCCCAGCTTCGCGACGCGGCGCTCAAGGCCTTGCTCTATGCGGTCGCGTTCATCATGGTGTACGTGGCCTTTCGCTTTGACCTGCGTTTCGCTCCCGGTGGTGTCGTGGCCATGGTCCACGACGCGATGATCACGTGCGGCCTGTTCGTGGTGCTTCAGAAAGAAGTCAATCTCGCGACCGTTGCGGCCCTCCTCACCGTCATCGGCTATTCTATCAACGACACCATCGTGGTCTACGATCGGATTCGGGAAAACATGCATCGCATGCGCGACGCGAGCCTCTACAACCTGATCAACATCAGCACGTCGCAGACCCTTTCCCGGACCATAATCACCTCCATCACGACGCTGTTGTCGATTTCAGCTTTCTTCATCTGGGGCACACCCGTGATACGAGATATCGTTTTTGCACTGTTCGTGGGCTTCGTCGTGGGCACCTACTCTTCGATCTACGTGGCCGCCCCTTTCACCGAGTGGATGGATCGACGCTTCTTTCAGCGGGCTTGAGGCATGCAATACGAGGTGCTGCCGGCGGAACCCGAAGCGGCCCAAGCGCTGGGAGCGGCGTGCGGTGTGGCGGCTACCGTGGGCCAGGTCCTGCTGCACCGAGGCCTGCGTGAGCCCGAGGCTGCGCGCGATTTCTTGAGCGCTCGGCTGGCCGGGCTCACTCCGCCCGCCACGATGGCCGACCGCGAGATCGCCGCCGAGCGCCTGGCGCGAGCGGTGCGTGCCCGCGAGCGCATCACCGTGTTTGGCGACTACGACGTGGACGGAACCACATCCGCGGTCATCCTGGCCGACGTGCTCGAGGTGCTTGGCGGCACGGTCAGCGTGCTCGTAGCCAACCGCTTCGAGGGGGGGTACGGCTTCAGCGAGCAGGCTCTTGACAAGGTCCTGCTAACGCGACCAGGGCTCATAGTGACCTGCGACTGCGGTTCGAGCGACCACGAGCGAATCGAGCGCGCCAAGGCCGCCGGCGTCGATGTCATCGTCATCGATCATCACCTGGTACCCGAAGCGACGCTGCCCGCGCTCGCCTTCCTCAACCCGCAGCGTCCCGAGTGCCGTTTCCCGTACAAGGGGCTGTCAAGCGTTGGGTTGGTCCTGTCCGTGTCCGCTGCGCTCCGCAAGGCACTCGGCGCGGCGCTCGACTTGCGGCGCTGGCTCGACCTTGTCGCACTGGGAACGATCGCCGACGCGGTTCCGTTGCGTGAGGACAATCGGCGGCTGGTGAAGGCGGGATTGACGCTGATCGCTTCGCCCCATGGTCGCCCGGGGGTGGCGGCCCTGTGCGAGCTCGCCAGGTTGCGTCCCGGCGGCCACGTGAGCGGGGCCGACGTGGCCTTCCGCCTCGTGCCTCGGCTCAACGCCCCGGGCAGGCTTGCGGACCAGTCGCTTACGTTGGCGCTGCTACGATCGCGCACGCTTTCCGAAGCCCGGACGCTCGCGGCCGAGATCGAACAGCTCAACGAGAGGCGCAAGGCTCTACAACGTGGTTTCGTCGCTGACGCGATCGGACAGGTCCTCGAGGTGTACGGAGGGGAACCGGACCACGGTATCGTGGCAGCGGCGCGGGGCTGGCACCGCGGAGTCGTCGGCATCGTCGCCGCGCGACTCGTCGAGCGCTTCCGCGTCCCGGCGCTCGTGGCCGCCGTCGAAGGCGACACGGCGCACGGCAGCGGGCGCACACCCAAGGGGTTTGCGCTCTACGACGCCGTGGCACGCTGCCGTCCCTTATTGACCAAGTTTGGTGGTCATCAGGCTGCCGTGGGGTTTTCGCTCCCGCCGGCGCGGCTCGATGAGCTCCGCGCGGCGTTCGCCGATTCGGCGCCCGCCGCCGACGTGGCAGCTTGCGCCAGCACCGGCGTGGCGGTCGACGCCTGCCTCGACGGAAGTGTGTTCGACCTGCCGCCAGCGTCCGAGATGGCACTGCTCGAGCCCCTGGGTCACGGCAACGACGCGCCGCTCTTCGTGATTCCGGATGCGGTCGTGCGTGGGCGCAAAATCGTGGGTGAAGATCACCTGCGGCTGAACCTGCGGATTCGTGACCAGAGCGTGGTGGCCCTGGGGATCGACCTGGGCGCGCGAGCGGGCGAAGTCCGCGCCGGAATGAACGTGCGCGTCGTGGGCACGCTCAAGCCCGACGGCTGGCGGGGAGGGGATGCCCTCGAAATGCGTGTGTTGGACTTCGGCGCCGCCTGAAGGGTTGTACTAGCCCCGCGGTCGATATCCGCCGCATTGGCCGATTGCAGGGTGTAGGTCTTGTGTCTCATGCCTTGCCCGCAAGAAAGCGTCCGTAGTAAGGTGATGTTCACCTTGCGGGGTTCGTCCGTGACCAATCCACGTCGTGCCAGGCTACTGGCAGCCGTATTCGTCCTGAGCTGTTTGTTGGCAGCAAGCCATCGGGCCCGTGCGCAGAGCGCGCAGGTCGACGCCGATTTCAAGGGCATGGTCGGTCTCGGTCTGGTGGGTGCCGAGCTCGGCTTCGTACTGCCCGCCGCCGTGGGGCTCGACGATACTTGGGCGTTTCTCGTGTTTCCGCCCCTCTTTGCGGGCGGCGGAGCCGTGGCCGGCTACTACCTGCTGGAGAACGGCGGTGGCAGCCCCGAGCTCGCCGTGGCATCGCTCGCTCTTGGCATGGCGTTGGTCATCCCGTCGATGCTGTTGACCTTGACGGCGACCGCGTACGACCCGGAGGATGATCGAGCTGCTCGGACCAGCGGTCGCCCGTCGCTCGGGCGCCTCGCCCCGGGTGGACTCGTGCGCTGGTCCCCGGGTGCTGTAAGGCTGGGGCTGCCCGCGCTGGCAGTGCGGTCGGGATCCGCCCGTTCCAACCTGCAATCGCCCGTGGTCCCGGCTGGCTCCCAGGTCCGGCTCGCCCTGGTTTCAGGTGCGTTCTAGGGCTCGTTCCGGTGGCAGGCGCCTCGATTGTCCTCGGGCGCGTGCGCCGGACGCTGCTTGCGCGGCAGCTGCTTCGGCCTGGTGACCACGTTCTTGCCGCATGCTCGGGCGGTCCGGACTCGGCGGCGCTGCTCGCTGCGCTTGCGCGCTTGGCGGACGGATTCGACCTGCGGCTAAGCGCCGCCTCGGTCAACCATGGCTTGAGGGCGGACGCCGCCCTGGACGTCGAGCTGGCGCGGGAGCAGGCTCGGGCGCTGTCCGTCGGTTTCCACTGCGTAAGCGTGGAGCTCGGCCCTCGTGGGCCTTCGCTGCAGTCGCGCGCGCGCCGGGCCCGCTACCAGGCGCTTCTTGACCTCGGGGCAGGACTTGGGGCACAGCGTGTTGCCACCGGCCACACCCAGGACGATCAGGCCGAGACCGTCCTGGCGCGTCTGACCAGGGGTACGGGCATCGAGGGTCTGGCCGGGATCGATCCGGGTCGAGCCGATGGGGTGATTCGCCCGCTGATCGATTGTCGCCGTGCGGACGTGCGTGCCCTGGCCACGGCCACCTTTCGGAGGCTGGCCGACGACGCCAGCAACCGCGATGCTCGCTTCCTGCGTACCCGTGTCCGTGACCTGCTTGTGCCGCTAGCGCAGCAGGACCCTGCGCTGATCTCCCACCTGGCGGCGCTCGCCGACGATGCTCGATCCATGCGGGAGCACCTGCGGCTCCAAGCCGAGGCACTCCTTGTGCGATCCACGGTCGAATCGACTCCGCACGGGCCTCCCTTCCACCTGGGGCTGGCCTTGCTGCGCGAGTCTGGCGAGAGCCTGCGGCGCGCGACACTCCGTCGTTGGATCGCAAAGTGCACCGGTCATCTCCCGGGTCGTGCCCAGCTTCAAGCGCTCGATGCAGTTGTAACGAGCGGCCGAGGCGAGGTGTGGCTGGCCGGCGGCTGGAGCGTTCGCCCTCAGCGTGGCCGCTTCGTGTTGAGCCGGGGCTCAGGGCGGGCTCGGGGTCGCCGGCGCGTTGGGCACTAATCGGAACATAAGCTGTTGGTAACTACGACGCTGTAGTCGCGCTCATGCCGATGTGGGGGCGAAGGCGCAACACGACCGCTGGCAGCACTGGACCGGTTTCCGAGGACGCGCCAGGCCCCGCCGGGCGCGGGGACGCGGTGTAGGGCCACAACCAACGACAACCTGCGGTCGGTTCGTTTCGTTGAAGCGGTAAACCCGCTATGCTAACGGATTGATAGGACTTGCGAGCGTGAATCAAGCCGCCCTACTGAATCAAGCCGCCCTACTGAATCAAGCCGCCCTACTGAATCAGGCTGCCCTACTGAATCAGGCTGCCCTACTGAATCAGGCTGCCCTACTGAGGTTGAAGTGAAGCAGAGCCACAAGACCCTGATTCTGTGGGTCATGCTCATCTTCATGTTCGTCGCCATTTATCAGCTGGTGGCAGACGGCGAGCAGCCGAGGAATGTCCCGTACAGCGAGTTCATTGGGGACGTGCGGTCGAACAACGTGGATCGGGTGGACATCAAGCCCCGAGACAACAGCGCTGAGTTCCACTACGTATCCAAGGCGTCCAATCAGCAGCGTGACAGCAAGGTCTCGATCGGGATCGTCGGCGAGCAGCTCAACAAGGAGCTGCTCGAACGCAAGATCCGGGTGGAGTACATGCCTGACGACCAGAACGGTCTGTGGGGCAGCATTCTCGTGACCTGGGTCCCCATGATCTTCTTGCTGGTGGTGTTCTTCTTTTTCATGCGCCAGCTTCAGGCGTCCGGCGGCAAGGCCATGAGCTTCGGCAAGGCGCGCGCCCGTCTGCTGAACGAGGCGCAGAACAAAGTCACTTTTGAGGACGTTGCCGGGATCGACGAAGCCAAGGACGATTGCGAAGAGATCATCGCTTTTCTGAAGGATCCGAAGAAATTCCAGCGTTTGGGTGGGCGGATCCCCAAGGGTGTGCTGTTGATGGGCGCTCCCGGGACGGGCAAGACGCTGCTGGCCAGAGCCATCGCCGGTGAGGCTGGGGTGCCCTTTTTCAGCATATCCGGCTCGGACTTTGTCGAGATGTTCGTGGGTGTGGGGGCCTCACGCGTCCGCGATCTCTTCGAGCAAGGCAAAAAGCACGCTCCCTGCATCATCTTCATCGACGAGATCGACGCGGTCGGCAGGCATCGCGGGGCCGGTCTTGGTGGCGGTCACGATGAGCGCGAGCAGACGCTCAATCAACTTCTGGTCGAGATGGACGGCTTCGAGTCCAACGAAGGCGTGATCATCATCGCCGCCACCAACCGTCCGGACGTCCTGGATCCGGCTATTCTGCGACCAGGTCGCTTCGACCGGCGGATCACAGTGCCTCGGCCCGACATGAACGGCCGCGCAGGCATTCTGGCAGTCCACACCAAGAAAGTGCCCCTGGATCCAAGTGTCGACCTCGAGATCATCGCGCGCGGCTCGCCGGGTTTTTCAGGGGCAGACCTCGAGAACCTGGTCAACGAAGCGGCTCTACTGGCGGCGCGCCTCGATCGAGACGCGGTGGCCACCACGGATTTCGAGATGGCCAAGGACAAGGTGCTGATGGGATCCGAGCGTCGCTCGATGATCATCAGCGAGCAGGAGAAGCGCCGCACGGCCTGGCACGAGGCTGGGCACACGCTGGTCGCGTTGCTGCTGCCCAACCACGATCCGGTCCACAAGGTATCCATCATCCCGCGTGGGCCAGCCTTGGGGGTCACCATGTCGCTGCCCAAAGAGGATCGCGTAGGTTATTCGAAGGAGTGGGCGCTTGACCGCATCGCCATGGCGCTCGGAGGTCGCGTGGCCGAGGAGATCGCCTGCGAACAGGTCACGACCGGTGCCGCGGACGACTTTCGCAAGGCCACCGAGCTTGCACGCTCCATGGTCGCGGATTGGGGCATGAGCGACAACCTTGGGCCCGTGGCCTACGGCCAGCAGGAGGAGTCGTTCTTGCCCTTCATGCCTGGTCCCCGCAGAGGCGAGTACTCCGAACAGACCGCCCGAGACATCGACGTAGAGGTGCGACGCATCATCACAGAGCAGTACGAGCGCGTCCGCAGGTTGATCCTGGACAACCGCGACAAGCTCGATGCGATCGCCAATGCCCTGCTGGAGCGGGAGACGCTGGACAGCGAGGAAATCGAAGCCGCGATGAGCGGCCAACCGCTGCCGACCCGCGAGCGCATCGTGATACCGAGCTACGCCGAAAAGCAGAAGCAGGCGCGGGACAAGCACAGAAAGAGCTCGATCTTCCAGCCACGCCCGCGCGAAGTCCCCTCAGGGAGTTAGCAAGGCGCCTCCCAAGGACGCGCCCGTCCGTACCATAACCTGTGCAGATTGCAGAGGACCGGGCGTCGCTGGCAAGGCGCAAGATGTCGGACGTAACCCGCTGCGAGATCTGGGGAGTGCTCAACGTGGCCCCCGATTCCTTCTCCGACGGCGGCCGTTACTCCGAGCTGGGCGCCGCATTGGAGCACGGGCGGCGTCTTCTGAGCCAGGGCGCGCACGTCGTAGATGTGGGCGGCCAATCCTCCAGGCCGGCGGGACGCACCTACGGGTCCGGCGCGCGCTCGGTGCCGGCGGAGGTGGAGGCGGCTCGAGTCGTTCCGGTCGTTCGGGCGCTCGTGGAACAGTCACGGGCGGTACGCATCTCAGTGGACACAACAAAAGCCGAAGTAGCTCGGCAGGCGCTCGCGGCAGGCGCTACAATAGTCAACGATGTGTCTTGTGGGGCGCACGAGGAGTTGTTGCAGGTCGTCGCGGCAAGCGGAGCGGAGCTGGTCTTGATGCATACACGTGGAGCGGGGCAGATCGACGCCGAGAACACCAAGTACGACGACGTCGTGCTGGATGTCCGACGCGAAGTGCTGGCAGCGGCGCAGCGCGCCGTAGCCCATGGCGTGCCCCGCAGTGCGATTTGGATCGATCCGGGCATAGGTTTTGCCAAGACTTGGGACCAATCCCTGACGCTGCTTGCCAACCTGGGCGCGTTTGTCGACACCGATCACAGAGTGCTGGTAGGAGCCTCCCGCAAGAGCTTCATCGCCGAGGTCGCAGCGGCTGCTTCGGGTCGCAAGCCCTCGCCGCTCGAGCGTGAAGGTGGCACGGCTGCTGCGGTGACGGCCTCGGTCCTTGCCGGTGCGCACGCGGTACGGGTCCACGAGGTCGACACGATGCGGCAGGCGGCCATGGTGGCGCAGGCGCTGCGCACTCGTCACGGAGGCAGGCCGTGAGCGAGTTCATCAATGCCGTCGCCGCGTTCTTCGACCGCGATCTGTCGCTGTGGCTTTGGGATCTCGTCGACATCTTCCTCGTGGCGCTCGTGATCTACTACGTGCTTCTCGTTATCAAGGGTACACGTGCGATGCAGATAGGTATCGGGCTTGGTGCCGTGTTCATCGTGTATCAGGCCTCGCGCCGGCTCGGGTTGCTCACGTTGTACGAGATGCTCGATACCCTGCTGACTTCCTTGGTACTGATCATTGTTGTGATATTCCAGAACGATATTCGTCGCGCCTTGATGCGCTTCGGGCGGCGTGCGTTCTTCACTTCCGTACGCGCTGCCCAGCAGGGACACGACATCGAAGAGGTCGTCAAGTCCGCGTCGATGCTTGCCCAGAAACGTATCGGTGCCCTCATGGTGTTCGAGCGCGATGCCGATCTTGGCGAATTCATCGAGCAGGGTACCGTGCTCGACGCCGCCGTCAGCAAGGAGATGCTCTACAGCGTGTTCGTACCGAGCTTCGAAAACCCGCTGCACGACGGTGCGGTCATCATCCGTGAGGGGCGCGTGTGGCAGGCGGGAGCCGTGCTGCCTCTGACCGCTCGACCTAAGTTGGACCGGTCGCTAGGCACCCGGCACCGGGCCGCGGTGGGCCTCACCGAGGAGACCGATGCCGTGGTCGTGGTGGTTTCGGAGGAGCGGGGCTCGATGAGCCTGTGCTTCAACGGCAACATGGTGCGCGATCTCGATGCGGCATCGTTGCGAAAGG
>JAKSBK010000055.1 GCA_022361155.1 Pseudomonadota bacterium | reverse complement strand
TCGCCCCATGCTCATCGAATGATCCGCGAGCTCGAGAGCAAAGGGCTCATCCGCTCATCCGTCGAACCCCCCGATTGGCACGAAGCATCGAACTGCTCGTCGCTCCCGACGACCTCCCCGTGCTCCGATGACTCCGAGCCAACCGATCATCTCCCCTGTGGAGAGGTACTAGTACTTTAGGGCCATTGCGGTGTAGGACGGACTGCGTTACCGGTGCGGATGAATTGAGCAAGCGTTCAGACCGATACGGGTCTTGCTGCGAGGGTCAGGCGTTTCGAGGACAACTCGAGTGCAAGGAGGTGCGCCATGGGAAGGTCGTGGGTAGTCAGCGGGCAAGGGTTACGTGCCGGCTTGGTATCGCTGAGCGTGATCGGTGGCTTGCCAGGATGCGGTGTTGAACGAGAGGCATCGGGATCAACGGCAGCGCTCAAGGGAGCTGCCTTTGACGAGAGTACCCGCCGCGGGTGGGGGGGGGGGGACGGCAGGTAGGGGGGCGCCGATCGACGCTTCTGATCTGCGGATCGCCCCGAGTCGTGTCGGACCGCGCGTTGCTGTCCGGGACTTCGCTACTGCTCGGGATTTCGTTGCTGCCCGGGATTTGAACGACACGGCAGGGTCGTTCAAGTCCGAGCAGACGACGCCTGTCTGGCGTTGGTTCTTCGCCGACGTGCACATCCACGCGGTGGGCTGTCAACGTGCTGCCGGACCCTGGGCTCCGGAGTGGTTGGCCCCGAACACGATCTTCGCGGCCATGGACAAGCGCGGCCTGGATGTCGGCAGTGCATTGATCTGGGGCCAATCGGGCTGGATGCCGGATCGCTCGAATGCCACGGACTACGAATGGCCCTGGATCATCGGCACGGACAACACGGACCCGGGCTATCCCGGTAAGATCTTGCGCTATGATCTGGAGGCCTCGGGCTATCCTGCTAGCGACATGGGCCACATCACGGTCCTCGGGCTCAAGAACGTGGCCGCGCTTGGACCCTGTGGCTGCGAAAACGACAGCTGCCGTAACAGGAACACGGGCTGTAACGTGCCTTCGCTGCACGAACTCTACACCTCGACCATGCCGAAACTCGGCAGCGGCCTACCTTTCGTGGCTTGGGCCATGAATCAATCGGTGACCGGGGGACAAGCGGACGTGTACGGCGTCAACCATACTCAGGCCTGGCGTCTCGATTACACGAACTCCGTGGATTTCCTCGCGCCACGGGAACTGCCCGTGCACGTCGCGAAAACGGGCCCTCCCTGGCCGAAGTTCATGGCCGTGGAGATACCCGAGCCCGACCCGGGTGGCCAGGCGGCAACCGGGCCGATGCCACGCGGCGCCTTTCAGCTCTGGAGCGACATCCTGGACAGCGGCTACTACATCGCGCTCGCAGGCGGCAGCGACAATCGCTGCATGCAGAAACAGATCGGCATGATGCGCACCGCGCTTTTCTTCGATGATGCCGCGGGTGGAGGATTGACGTTCAACCAATACACCAATGCGCTCAACGGGGGCCGCACCGTGCTCGTTGCGGGCGCGCGTGAGGATCCCAACTGCGACGACATGACCTGCGACGACTGGGCGAGCCTCGCGATTCAATGGCACTCTGGAAGCAATCCGGTGGGAGGAACCGCCCACATCGGCAACTCGTACCATGTCATCAACCACCACGATGTCTTCAACTTCAGCGTCACGGGTAATCTGCTGGTGGACGGTGCGGTTCAGGTCCTGTGGAACGGTCACGTCTTTCTCGAATGGCAAGTCGACGCCGGTCCTATCGACCTCTCCTCCAACGTCCCGCTCACGAACGTGCCGAGCGGCTGGGTCACCGTACGCACGCCTCGCGCGCAGACGAGTCCGATCTACGTGGTCACCAGCGGCCGCCCGATTCACCATCCGCTTCCCACGGCCAATCCGCAGTTGGTGCCCGATCCGCAGGCGCCCTGCCGCATGGCCCAGCACGTGCAGAACCTGATCAACCACACGCCGGGCTCCTCGCAGCATTCCGTGTACGAGCAGGCCCTGGGCGCCTACCTGGGCCGAGCCAGCGACCACGGGACGACCTGCAACCTGGGGGCCGCACCCGACCCGCCTCCTCCTTCGTGCCCGAGCACGCCCGAGGAGGACATGGAGCCGCTGGACGACTACCCCGATTACTTCCCTGGCAAACAGCTCACGGTTGACCCTGTGAACGTCTCGACCCAACGCATCACCGGCCGGCTGACGCGTCAGAACACTGCAGTGCTGTGGTCGCAGCCGTTCGGCGGCGCCCCTCAACTTTGTCCGCGACCCGGCATCGATCCCATTCCAACCTGGTGTCCCGACCATGACCACTTCGTCATCCCGGTCACCTGCGTAGACGGCAAGTCCTACCTGCGCGGGCGCATCGTGCTGCGCACCGAGGCCAGCCTGAACCTGGAGCCGTATCGCGTGGAGTACTGCTGGTCGGACAGCAGCCAGAGGTGCGGCATCGACCACGACAACGACCCGAACACACCGCGCCTCGTTACGTCCCGGCTTGAAGGGACGTCTTTGGGTGGCGGCACGAACCTCAACGCTCCGATCGATGTCGCGTGTAATCCGAACCAGGAGCTCTATCTCAACATCTGGGTAGCACCCGGGGGCCCGGCTGGCTGGATCCCAGCACACTCGACGCAGTGCGACACGAACCCAGAGCCAGCAAACTGCTGCGATGTCTATTCGCTGTACTACTCGGTCGAGGGTGTCGACGACGGCTTCATCTACTCGAATGGCAGCGGGGCCACCGAGTATTCAACCCCGACGGCAAACCCCAGCAACCCGTAGAATTCGCGCTGCGCGCTGTCGCGGTCCTTCTTGCCGCACAAACGAAGGAAACTCTTGGATGCTTTCACACGATCACCGCTTCCTTGCCCTATGGCTTGTTGTCCTCGGTGCAATGCTCGTGGGCTGCGGAGCCAGGACGACGAGCACAGGAGCGGCGGGCTCGCTCGTGGGGCGCGCTGGCGGCCAGAGCGGCACCATGGTTCGCGCAGGCACAGGTGGCCACAGCGGGGTGGGGCGGGCCGGTACCTTTGCTGGCAACGCGGGACGCTCGGGCCAGGGCGGAAGAGGAGGCTCTGGCTCTCCGGCGGGCAGGGGTGGCGCCGGGGGCATGAGCGGCTCCCTGGGTCAGGGCGGCACAGCGGGCTCTGGAGGGGGCGTGGGCGGCGTTGGGGGAATGGGGGGCTGGGCCGGCGCGGCGGCTGCCTCCGGGGCAGGACCAGGCATGGGCGGTGTAGGCGGCCTGGGTCCAGCTGGCGCCGGTACCTCGCCGTTCGGACCTTGCCCGTCGGGTTTCGTGTGCTCGACGGACCCTCTAGTTCCGGGCCCCCCCTTCTGTGTCCCCTCGGCCACCCTTCTACCTCCGCAGTGCGGGAGCTTGCCATGCATCGCCCTCACGGGTCCCTGCACCGTAGTGGCAGGGCGCAGCTGGTGCCTGCAGTTTTGCACGCCTTGATCGCCCCCTGGATGCTAGGCTTCCTTATTGCCCTTTGGCTCCTCGCTTTCAGCATCATGATCGCGGGCTGCGGAGCCAGGACGACGAGCACAGGAGCGGCGGGCTCGCTCGTGGGGCGCGCTGGCGGCCAGAGCGGCACCAAGGTTTGCGCAGGCACAGGTGGCCACAGCGGGGTGGGGCGGGCCCGTACCTTTGCTGGCAACGCGGGACGCTCGGGCCAGGGCGGAAGGGGAGGCTCTGGCTCTCCGGCGGGCAGGGGTGGCGCGGGGGGCATGAGCGGCTCGCTGGGTCAGGGCGGCACAGCGGGCTCTGGGGGGACCACGGGCGGCGTGGGCGGCGTTGGGGGAATGGGGGGCTGGGTCAGATTCGGATTCGGCTGCGAGCGGTCGTTGCGATGGAATCCGAGCATGACCCGCCGCGCCGATGCAACTGGAGCTACGAGCCGCTGCAGTGGGAGGTCAGCTGTAACGTTGCGTTCGGCCGGACCTCGCGGGAGTGAAGCGATGCAAACGACAATGGTGGCGACCTTTTTGCTCGCAAGCGCGTTCGTGCTTTGTGCTGGCTGCGGCAAGCATCATGGCGGTCCGGTGGGCGCAGGCGGGAGCGTCGACGCAGGCGGCGGCGCGGCACCGGAGGCAGCGGTCGATTCGTGCATTGCGGAGACTGAAAGCTGCAACGGCAAGGACGACGACTGCGACGGCAAGGTTGACGAAGCCCTGAGCCGACCCTGCGGCGCGGATGTGGGTGCGTGCCAGGCCGGCACCGAAACGTGCATGGCGGGCGCATGGCACGGTTGCAGCGCTGCCGGTCCAGCCGCCGAGCGCTGCAACGGGTTGGACGATGACTGCGACGGGACGGTCGACGAAACCTTGAGCCAGGCTTGCGGCAGCGTAGTAGGTGCTTGCAAGGCGGGCAGCGAGACGTGCATGTCCGGCTCCTGGCAGGGCTGCACTGCGGTAGGCCCCGGCATGGAGCTGTGCGATGGCATGCTTGACGATGACTGCGACGGGACGGTCGACGAAGCCTGCGAGTGCGTGACGGGAACCACGCGTGGTTGCGGCTCGAACGCAGGTGCGTGCCGGGCCGGCACGCAAGACTGCCAAGCCGGCGCCTGGGCAAGGTGCGCGGGCTCGCTGACTCCGAGCCTGGAGCGCTGCAACGGGATCGACGACGACTGCGACGGCCGGATGGACGAGTCGCTGGCCCGAACTTGTGGCATGGACGTGGGTGCGTGCCAGGCCGGCACCGAAACGTGCATGGAGGGCACATGGCGAGGCTGCAGCGCCGTCACTCCCACGCCCGAGACGTGCAACGACGTGGACGACGACTGCGATGCAAGGACCGACGAGTCGCTGGTGCAGGCCTGCGGCAGCGATGTGGGCGCTTGCACCGCAGGCACCGAGGTCTGCGAGGACGGCGCGTGGCAAGGCTGCACGGCCACGGGACCCGAGCCCGAGCACTGCAACGGGATCGACGACGACTGCGACGGCCGGGTGGACGAGGCCAGCGTATGCCCCGCGTGTCCCAAGGCGCTGGCCTCAGGCCGCCTGCACACGTGCGCGCTGCTTGGCTCGGGCGCGGTCAAGTGCTGGGGCTACAACGACTTCGGCCAGCTTGGGGACGGCAGCGAGACCAGCCGGCCGGCGCCTGTTGCCGTCCCTGGCCTTGCAGGTGTTGCCCGGATCAGCGCGGGAAGCGACACCACGTGCGCTACGCTGCAGGGCGGCACGGTCAAGTGCTGGGGCGGCAATAGCAATGGCCAGTTTGGCAATGGCACGTGGACAAGCAGCAGCAGGCCCGTGCCGGTGCCGTTGCTCACGAACGCGCTGCGGCTCGTACTGAGTGGCGGCCAGAGCTGCGCGATCATGAGCGCAGGCGAGGTCCGGTGCTGGGGTCTCAACCACAACGGCCAGCTCGGTAACGGCACCTGGACCGGAAGCGCTGTCCCGGTCGACGTCCACGGTCTGCAAGGCGCGGTCGACCTCGCCCTGGGCACGAGACACGCCTGCGCGGTCCTGGCCGCAGGTGAGGTGTATTGCTGGGGCGAAGACGGCGTTCTAGACGGTATTGGCAGGACGGTGCGGAGTACCGTCCCCGTACCAATGGCGGGGCTCTCGGGCGCTGTCGAGGTAGACGCCCTCTCAAGCCACACCTGCGCCCGCCTTGGCACCGGGAAGCTCAAGTGCTGGGGCCTCAACCACGAGGGCCAGCTCGGCAACGGCGTCATGATGCCCGGCAGTTTCCCCGTGACGGTCTCGGGGCTGACCCATGCGGTCGAGCTCGGCGTGGCGGCAGTCCACACCTGTGCGCGCCTAGTCACAGGTCGGGTCAAGTGCTGGGGCGATAACGACAAGGGCCAGCTCGGCAACGGAGCCCAGGTGACCTGGAGCAGCACGCCCGTGGCCGTTTCAGGGCTCGAGCACGCGGTCGAGATCAGCTCGGGTGCCTTCCATACCTGCGCGCGCCTGGACGCGGGCGAGGTTCGGTGCTGGGGCTTCAACCGTGAGGGCCAGCTCGGCGATGGCACCAGGACCAACCGGGCGACCCCGGTGGCTGTCAAGGATCTGCCGCGGCTGCCGCGGTGCGAACGGCGCGATTGAACGCGAGTGGGGTGCTTGGTTCGCGCCACGGCCGGCCGACCCGACCGGGCGCGGTGACGCAAAGGGGCCCATCAAGACACCTCGCTGATGAGGGATGGAATGTCATTATCTGGGCACCAAGGAGCGGCGGCGGCGATGGACCAGTTGATGAGGTCGTCGAAACGCCCTGCCTTGAGGTAGCT
>JAKSBK010000054.1 GCA_022361155.1 Pseudomonadota bacterium | reverse complement strand
TGCGTGTACCTTTGCCGCGCCGTTGTGCGGCTCTCCCACACCAGCGGCCCGTAGAGACGCCAAAGAGTCCGGCCGGTGACCGTGGACTCCAGCTGCGAGCCGCCACCACCGCACCCGCCCGGATATCCCCAAGCCCCAACGCGGGTCAGGTCGTTTGGTGTGCTGAAATCGCTCGGTTTGTGGTCTCAACAGGCTGGCGGTCGCCAGGCGTCGGCGTGGCGACCGCCGGACTCGTCCACGATACGCGAGGGACGGATCGCCTGAGACCGGGGAGGGCGCGGCTCAGCAAGGCGACGACCGCTAGGGCTGTCGCCTCTCCCGGGGCGAGTGGCAGCCTGGCAGCCTGAAGGTCGAACTGGCGTGGCCGGCCGGTCTTGTTTGTCCTGTGCGCTTGCAGAGGTTGCACTCGGCGTCAAGGCGCTGCGCCGTTGGGAGGGTGCGGTGTGCGACCACGAGCGGCCCTCGGTGGTTCATTTGTCGCTGCTGTGCGCACGCCCCGCGCACGAGTCGCACCTTCTTCCAACGTGCCTCGCGCTGCCGACGGCTCCCGAAGACGCCCCACTGGACAACGCCGACTCGGGTCGGGTTGTCGTAACAGGCGGAAGTTCGCCGGCGTGACCATGGCGTCGGCCAGGGGCGGGTGTAGAATCGCCCTTGAAGCAGAGTTATTCGCACGCGTTCTAGCTCTAGCGGCCGCGCGGCGGGCTGGCCTGGCGGAGCGTTTGGACGGGAGGAAACAACGGTGCCAACTCTAAATACTCGTCAGCAATCACCACGGTGCTCTCGGTGCCCAGACGTTGAGTCTCGGCGTAGGTCTGGCAATCTTGCCACGCACTCATATTGTATGCGCGTCCTACTCTTATCGGCCTTAGGCGCAATTACGGGTGTGTCTACCGCGTTCGCTGTCAATTTCGGGAGCTACGGTGTCCCGTTTATTGGCGGTGGTGTTTGGGTGCAGGGTGACGCTTACTTCACGGTGGGTCGACTATTCCTCACACCGGCCGTAGATGCTGGTACGGTTTCTGCAGTGGCAAACCTGCAGCAAGTCCCGTTGTTCCTTCCAAGTTCGGCACCAACGAACTACTGTCATGATTCCGTGCACGACGCATGTGTATTGGATGAGAACTACGGAGATACGGGTTGGTTTGGACAGAACGTTGGCTGGGGCTGGACATGGGGCTCCCATCCCTTCCAAGGCATATCGATGAGTGTTCAACGTATTAATCTATTCTATGTGCCATTCCCGATTCCGGCGCAGACGGCGGCCTGTCATGAGCTAGGGCATGCCGTCGGCTTACGCCATCGGAATGGTAGTTGTATGCAAGCAGCTAGTCCGCCGTCTCTATTTTATAGTTCTCATGATTTGGCGCATCTCGAAGACTGGTTTGATTGATACTACAATATAGATGGAGCTGGAGGGTGCCGTCGTTTTTTTGTCATGGACGTGGCAAACCGTATGCGAGTCAGTTCTCCGCTGTCTGTACTTGTGAATGGCTCTGGATGCAGCCTGAGATCAGACGGAGACCCTTCAATGCCACGAAAGGAGGACTGAATTCGCTTTGGTGAAGGAGCCAAAGGAAATGCGAGCACCGATTGGTTGTGAGGAATTGGTGGTGATAAGGTAGAGAGCATGACTGTGACCAGGCTAAGATACGTATTTAGGGACTTCAGTTCGAGGGTGCTGCCATTTGCACTAGCTGCATTTGTTTGTGGCGTCAGTTTTTGGCAGACAACTACAGCACTAGAGGGAGAGGATGAAGCGTTTTGGAGGATGTTACGTTTCACGGGTGGTGAAATAGAAAGCTACGATGGGCTTCAGGACATGGCGGACGCTGCAGATTTGGTAGTGCATGGAACACTGAGGAATATGCGCTTGGGCCGTACAGTAGGACGCGACATGTCAGTAGGCACGGTAAGCTTTACCGTAGTTGATGTGGACGCGATCGAAATGATTCGGGGTGAGACTAGAAATGCAGTTCAAGTAGAGTTGACAATCCCGTGGAGAGTGGAAAGTAGTGCCGACGTGGCACGCATGGCGGACTTGCTTCCAAAGGGGGAGGTGTTACTTTTCCTCAGACACAAACAAGATGGAGTGGGCGGCTACCGGCTGGTAAATCGAGCAGGTTTGTGGAGCGAGAACAAAGGTGGCCTGCGAGCCCCTCTGGCGGATGCACAGGAGGGGGCAAGGCTTGGAGGGGAGGTCGCTACTATCGCGAGTGTGGTGCAATTGGCGGAGTACGTACGGAAATAGAATATGTAGGGAGACATGATGGGTGCGCTGGGATGCCGCACGGGGTTGCTGGACGCGAGAAAGCGTACGCCGCAACCGGTTTGTGCTGAGTCGGGCCAGTCCGCATGCACCTGTCGGCGCAGACGGAATACACTCGGGGCTGACACTGTACGGAGAGGCGGTCTATGTGTAGAGCGATGTTGCCCGTGGCCCTCGGAGGCCTGCTTGTGATGCTAGCCGCATGTGGTGGACTCGACGACGCACCAGATACTCCAGCGGCGCCGAGCGCGCGCTCCAAACACAGCCAGCTCTTTTGGGATGCCCTGGGTCTGGTCGGTGATGGAGTCGAGGGGTATGCCACGCTGCGGGAGATGGCCGCGGCGGCAGACTTGGTCGTCCGCGGGACGCTGGCGGCTCCGCGCGCGACACGCCAGATCCGACAACAGTTGCCCGTAGGCGGACCCCAGCAGGTGGCGTTCTACGTGGCCATGGACATCGTCCCGACGGAGGTGGTTCGCGGCATGCCTGGCCCCCTTGTGATTGAGTTTTTCCGGTTTCGCCCACCGGACCAACTGGACGCCTTCGTTGTCCAGCTGGAGGAGACGCTGCCGACAGGGGAGATGCTGATGTTCCTGCGTTGGAAAACGGACGCTTCGGGCGCATACCGTCTGGTCAACGGCGCGGGCCTGTGGACCTCGGTGGGAGCCGGGGGCGTGACCTGCCCGCTGGCACGGCCGGCGGACACGGCCAAGCTTCGCTCGGAGGCTGCTGGCTTCGAGAACGTGATGGCCCTCGCCGAGTACGTTCGCTGAGCATAAGCACTGTACTGACCGGGGGTGGAAGTGGAAGCGTACCGATTCCCGAGCTGGAACGCGAGCGCGGGCGGCAAAGCGAGCGACCGGATCGGGTCTTAGGGCGGTCCCAAGGGTGGTGGTGAGGGCGGTGGTGCGCGCTTTGCCTTTACTGGGGGCGTCTTTGTACAGTTCGGAGCGCACCCGAGACGCGGCGATGCGGCCGGAGCTCCTTTTGGGCTCCGTGCCGCGGTCGCTTTGCGACGTTCGAGCTCAGCTGTTCGGTGCGGGAGCGGCTCGGGCCGCGTGTACCAGCACCATCTGCACTGTGCCCGCTGGAAACTCCACATCGCGGTCGCCGTCACGCCAGATGCAGAGCGCGGCGGTGTACGCGTCTCGAAAGGCTCGCAGTTCCTGCACCGCACGTCGATACGCCCCGGGCCGGTGCCGGCCGACCGCGAAGCTCGGGTTGCGTGACACCCGCGGTTCCGGCGCCGTCGCGCGCTTTTCCGGGGCCGCTTGCAGCACCGCCTGTGGACCCATGAACCGACGTCCGCTCTCGCGCATCCTGATGCGTGCCTGTTCCTGCAGGCGCTCCGCTTCTTGCGCGACCGCTTCGCGCAGTTGGTGGTCCGTGAAGTCGGTCCTGGGAACCTGCAGCCGCAGCGTGGCCGTAGCAGGCCAACGCTCGGAGTGGAAGAAGTAGTCCGGGCGCTTCACGGTCCACGATCGCCTGCCGAGATCTTCAGGAGCTACGCACAGCCCGGGCCATTG
>JAKSBK010000053.1 GCA_022361155.1 Pseudomonadota bacterium | reverse complement strand
GTCGTGTGCGCTCAAGGCCAAGGAGACCAGTACCTTCGAGCGCGCGCGTCGCTCAGGACCGAGATCGGCGTCAAGGACTTCTACACACTCCAGTTCTGCTGGTCCAACCCTCCCAATGTCATCTGCAAGCCAGCACCGTTGCTCAATCATGCCTTCGTCCGGACGTCGTTGACGGCTTCTGGAGGCGGGACCAGCGCTGACACCAGCCTCGATGTCAAGTGTAACCCCGGGGAAAACTGGTATCTTAATCTGTGGGTGCATGCACTCGGCTCGGGTTTGGGGCGAGTCCCACCGAAACTGCCGGGAAACTGGGCGGACATCTGCGACACCTATACCCTGGCCTACTCGGTGGAGCAGCTCACGGACGGGTACTTGCCCGGAGACCCCAATACCGCTCCGGTCAACCCCTAATGCGCGAGCACTCGCTTGTAGCGAATGTACTGCGAAAGTACAGTACAGTATCGTCTAGCCGGCTCGATGGCCGGTGGGTGGCTTCGAAACCAGTCCTTCCTTACGGGCGACCCTCGCTTGTGGAGCTTAGCCCATGCCCATTAGTTCGTTGCCGGTGATCTGGCTTACGGCCTGTTGCACGGTCCTCTTGGGTTGCGGTGGCAAAACGATCAGCGCGGGGGCCGGCGGTGGTGGGGGCATTCTGGTGGCCGGTATGCTGGGCCGCGGGGGTGCGGTTGGCCTGGGGGGACAGGCGGGAGCCGGTGGATTGGCGGCCGGCCGGGGTGGGCAGGCCGGCGCGCTTGGGGGGGCCGGCGTCGTGGGCCAGTCGGGCGGTGGTGGCCGGGCCGGCGTGCTTGGCCGGGCTGGAGTCTTGGGCCACTCGGGCAGCGGGGGACGGGCCGGCGTCGGTGTTGCCGGAGGTCAGGGTGGCTTAGTCGGTCACGGCGGTGTCTCCGCGGTTGCAGGGCAGGGGGGTGTGGCTGGTGGTTGGGCCGGTTCGGGTGGTATTGGGGGCGTTGTAGGTCTTGGCGGCTACGGGGGCATCGGCGGCGCGGTGGGTCAGGCTGGCTTTGGTGGCCGGGGCGGCGCGGGCGGTCGGAGTGGCTCCGGCGGCTTTGGCGGTGTCGTCGGAGTTGCAGGTCAAGGTGGCTTAGGCGGTCGGGGCGGTTTTGGGGCTGTCGGTGGCGTTGCGGGTGTTGTGGGCCAGGGCGGCATCGGCGGTACGACAGGTCATGGCGGTACCGGCGGCCGGCCTGGTGTCGGGGGGGCCGGTGGAGGCGACGGCTGCCCGCGTGGATTCTGGTGCACTACCGATGATCGCCTGTTTCCAGGCATTAGGTTCTGCGCCCTGATGAACCAGTACCTCCCCCCCCACTGCGGGAACCTGCAGGGCCAGTCCCTGTGCGCCAGGCTTACAGCTCCCTGCGTTGCGGGCTACTGCATCCGGACGTGTCCCTAAGTGCACGGGAGCTACACAGGGATGTGGCGCACGGTGCTGACGCTGGCAGCGCTATTGCACCAGCAAGCGTGTGGCGGGGGACGGACGGGTGTGGATCCCGGCCCTGCTGCGGGCGGTGCAGGCACTGCCATGGATGGCGGGGCCGCGGGGGAGGGAGGCGGCAGCGGTGGCGTCCACACCGGGCACGCGGGTGCCATGGATGGTGGCGCCGCGGGCGCAGGAGGCAGCCGTGGTGGTGCAGGCGGCGGACACGCAGGCACTGGAGTCGTGGGCGCGGGCACCGGGGGACAAGGCGGTACGGGCGGAGCCGGAGTGGTGTGCAAGGCTGGCCGCGGTGACTGCGACGGCGACGGCAAGTGCGAAACCAACATCTACGGTTCCACCAAGCACTGCGGTGGCTGCGGCCGGGGCTGTGACTTCCCGGACGCGCTGGAGCGCTGCGTACAAGGGGCATGCACGCTCATCGAGTGCGCCACGGGACGTTTCAACTGCGACGGCAACGCGCTCAACGGCTGCGAATCGACCGAGGTGTGCGCGGGGCTTGGGGGTGTTGGCTGCCCGCCGGGCCGCTCGGAGTGCGGCATGGGTCTGGGCTGCGGCTTCGACTTGCTGAGCTCGGAGTTCAACTGCGGGGGCTGTGGTCGCGTGTGCTTGCCACCCACGGCCTCGGGGCTTGCCCGTTGCATCAGCGGGGTGTGCACGCTGAGCTGGTGCCCGCACGACCGCTTTGATTGCGATGGCAGCGCCTTCAATGGCTGCGAGCGCGTGGGCGCATGCGGCAGCGGCGCTGGGGCGGGCGGCCCGGGTGGTGGTCAAGGTGGCCAAAGCGGAGCTGGTGGTCAGGCCGGAGTCCTCGGCCAGGCCGGAGTTCTGGGCCAGTCGGGCAGCGGTGGCCGGGCCGGCGCCGGGGGGCGTGGGGGCCTGGGCGGGATCGGTGGTCGCGGCGGGGTCGGTGGAAGTGGTGGAAGTGGCGGCTTCGGCGGTTTCGGTGGCCTGGGCGGATTCGGTGGCGCAGGCGGCTCGGGTGGCTTCGCTGCTACCGGGGGCGGTAGCGGTTTCGGTGGTGCGGGCGGGCCTGCGCCTCAGCCTTGCCTGCCACCTTCCGTATGCACGACGGTGTCCGGCTTCCGTGTCTGCGCGATCGATTCGGTGGCGATGGTGCCGTGTTTCAGCACCGCGTGCAGCGAGCTCGGCGGCACCTGCGGTGAGTTTCGGGGCAGGCTGTGGTGCGTCCGCTATTGCGAGTAGCAGTCCGGCACGCCCGACAGGGGACGTGCTCGGTGAGCCCACGTGCCATAGGTGACTGCACGGGCTGCGCTTGTCGCGCAGTCTTCGTGGCCCTGGCGTGCGGCTGCACGTTGGCCGGTTTCTTTTTGCCCCCTCACGCGCTGGCCAACGGGCGCTATCCAGCGGCCCAGCAGGTCATCGAGGATCCACGCGATCCCAACCACCTGATCGTGAGGGCGACCTACGGGTTGCTCGTCACCCGGGATGCGGGAACGAGCTGGTCGCTCATTTGCGAGGAAGCTGTGGGCTATGGAAGCAACCAAGACCCGGTGCTCGGCCTGTTCGAAAACGGCAACCTGATGGCCGGCCTGTTCGGGGGGCTGGCGCTAGCGCCCGAAGACGGCTGCAGCTGGAGCTTGGCTCCGGGTGGTGTCAGCGAC
>JAKSBK010000052.1 GCA_022361155.1 Pseudomonadota bacterium | reverse complement strand
TCTGACCACCGCTGGCTATGTTGCTCCTCCTCGAAGTATCCCCAATACTCCTCGTCGTCGCGCCTCGCCAGCGGCGCCCAGTCCTCACCGAAACACACGCGCTGTTCATCCGCGGGCCCTTAGCGCCAGGCGACTACAATACCCCCTCGTAGATGCGATACTTCTTATAGACTTCGCCTCCCATGGCGCGGATGCCGAGATTGACCGGCGCGTTGTCCTCCAGCGTCCAGCTGAGCTCGCCCCAGCGGTAGCCGAGACGCTCACCTCGTTTCGCGATCTCGACGTACAAGGCAAACGACAGCCCGCCATAGCGTTTGGTGTTGCGGAACTCGCTGTGGATGCCCATGAAAGCCAAGCGGGCGCTTTCGGGGTGACGCACCTTGAGGCGCCACAGCAGCTTGAAGATCCCGAAGGGCAACAACTTGCCGTCGAGATCGCGCGCGGCCTCGTTGAGGTTCGGAATCGCGATGCAAATGGCCGCCGGCTTTCCGTTGATCTCAGCCATCAGAGCCAGATCGTCTTCGATCACAAGCCGCAAGTCCGCGGCCGCCTTCCTGATTTCCCGTTCCGTGAAAGGCACGTAGCCCCAGTTGTTGGACCAGGCGTCGTCGTGCACCTGGAGCACAAGCCGCAGCTCGTCGCGCATTTTCCACTTGCGCATGCTGCGTATGCGCACTTCCGGCATTGCTTGCACTTGCTCCCAAGCTCTGAGCGCGCGCTGCGGTATGTGCTGCACGTCGTAGCGCCAGGCGAGCAGATCCTTCTCCTTGCTCAAGCCGACCTCTTCGAGCAAGGGGCCGTGATAGGGCTTGGAGTGCGCCATCATCAGCATGGGCGGGGAGTCGAAGCCTTCGACCAACAAGCCCACCTCCTCGTTGATGGACCACGACAGCGGTCCGCGAAAACGCTTCATACCGCGCTGCTTGAGCCACTTGCGCACTTCGTGCATCAGGCAGGCGGCCACGGTCCGGCAATCGATCGTATCGAAGAATCCGAAGAAACCGGTCGCGTCGTCGTAGCGCCGCAGATGCTCGCGATCGATCTGCGCCGAGATGCGTCCCGCCAACCGACCGTCCTTGTAGGCGGTGAACAGCGCAGCGTCGGCATGACGAAAGAAGGGGTTTTTCTTGGGGTTTAGGCGCTCGCTGATCTCGTAGCGCAACGGAGCTACCCAGGCTGCGTCGCCCCGGTACACCTCGTACGGTACCTGCATGAATGCAGCGAGGTCTTTGCCCGGGGCATGCTGTCGAACCTCTACTCCCATGTCGGTCTCACCTATTGCTTCAGCGGCCCGATCATTAGCTCGGGGCGCACGATCTCATCGAATTCCTGGGCGCTCAAGAATCCCAACGCGACGGCAGATTCCCGCAGTGTGATGCCGTTCTTGTGCGCATTCTTGGCAACCGCAGCGGCATTATCGTAGCCGATCTTCGGATTGAGGGCCGTGACCAACATGAGCGATTCGTGCAGGTTCTTTTCGATATTGGCGCGTTGGGGTTCGATCCCGACGGCACAGTGATCGTTGAAGCTCAGGCAAGCATCTCCGAGAAGCTGTACCGACTGCAACAGATTGTACGCCATGACCGGCTTGAATACGTTGAGCTCGAAGTTGCCCTGACTGCCCGCGAAGCTGATGGTCGTCGTATTGCCGAACACCTGGGCGCAGACCATGGTCATGGCTTCGCATTGGGTCGGGTTGACCTTGCCGGGCATGATCGAGCTGCCAGGCTCGTTTTCTGGAATCCCGAGCTGGCCGATGCCGCAGCGCGGTCCGGAAGCGAGCCAGCGCACGTCGTTGGCGATCTTCATGCAGGCGGCTGCCAGCTGATTCAGGCTGCCGGCGGCGCCCACAAAGGCGTCATGAGCCGCGAGGGCCGCGAACTTGTTGGGCGCCGAGGCAAACTCGCGTTCCGAGATCTGGCTGATGCGGGCGGCGACCCTGCTTGCGTATTCGTGGTGCGTATTGAGGCCGGTGCCCACGGCCGTGCCGCCTAGCGCGAGCTCGCGCAGCCCGGGCAGCGATCCCCTGATCGCAGCCAGCGCATGATCGAGCTGCGCCACCCAGCCGGAGATCTCCTGCCCGAGTGTGAGGGGGGTGGCGTCCTGCAGGTGGGTGCGGCCGATCTTCACGATGTCGTGGAATTGCTCCGACTTGCGTGCGAGGGTCTGTCGCAGCTTGCTTGCGCGCGGGAGCAGATGGCCTTCTATTCGCTCGACTGCGGCGATATGCATGGCCGTCGGAAAGGTATCGTTCGACGACTGCGATTTGTTGCAGTGGTCGTTGGGGTGCACGGGCTTCTTCGAGCCCATTTGGCCGCCGGCAAGCTCGATGGCTCGATTCGCAATCACCTCGTTGACGTTCATATTCGATTGCGTTCCTGATCCGGTCTGCCACACCACCAGCGGGAAATGGTCGTCTAGCTGTCCGGAGATCACCTCGTCGGCGGCACGCGACACCAGGTCCTTGATGGTCTCATCGAGCAGGCCGAGCTCATGATTGGTGACGGCGGCAGCCTTCTTGAGTATGCCGAAGGCGCGCACGATCGCTCGAGGCATGCGCTCGCTGCCGATGCGGAAGTTCGTGAGCGATCGCGCGGTCTGGGCTCCGTAATAGCGATCGCCCGGGACCTCGATGGCTCCCATGGAATCGGTTTCGGTTCGCATTGGCATCGTCGGTGCTCCAGCAAGTAGCCTCGGACGCTCGAGCGGGTCCTTGCTGGCCGCTTATACCTTAATTGCGCCGTGCGCTAGTGCTCGCGGCCGGAAGTTCGATCCGGGTTTTCTCCCGGGAAGGCCGCGGGCACGACCGCGCGCAGCGCGGCATCGACAAGAAGGTGCCCGAGCAAGCGCGTCGGGGGCCGAGTTTCTGGGCCGTTGTGCCTGAATCGACAAGGGGCCCACGGATCCCAAACTTCGATAGCAGCAAGGGTCGCCGAACGGTCAACAGCAAATCGCAATTGCCGGCGATCAGGCGTCCACCCAGACCCAGGCAGCCGACTTCGCCCGATCGGCGTAGATTCCGTGCCACCCCGCGGGCAAATGGGGTCCGGCCCATCGAAAAAGCCAACGCGCATCGGCTGGCGAGAGATTGACGCAGCCGTGGCTCCGAGGTCTGCCGAAGCGGTTGTGCCAGAACGCGCCGTGCAGTGCAAAGTTGCGGTCGAAGAACATGGCCCAGGGCACGTCCTCGATGCTGTAGACCTCTCCGGGTGTGCGATCGTCGTCCATCGTCATCGAAATGTGCTTGGATTGGATGCGGAATAGCCCCCCCGGTGTGTCGAAGCCGGGCTTGCCGGTGGACACCAGCGTTGCGAAGACGGGATTGTCCCCTTCGTAGGCCACCACTACCTGCTGTTCGACATCAACGTGGATCCAGTGAGCAGACACAGGTATGCGCCGCGGTCGTCGGACTCGTACGATGACCCGCAGCGCGTTTTCGGGCACCAAAAGCCTCGAGTCGTGCGTCGCGCGATGGCGCCTGCGATCGACCAAAACCCTTTCGCTACCCAGCGCGAACGCCGCCCCACGGCGGGCAACCGGGCCGATCTGGACCGTCGCAGCGTGCGGATCTCGGCGCCGCGTCTGCACTTGGCTGAAGTAGACGATTCCGACGGGTAGTCGAGCGAGCTCACCCTGTAGCTCGACCCCGGACGCTGCCGGAACCGTGGCCGTGAGCAATCTGTCGCTGCGCACGTACCCGCCCCGAACCGTCCGTGCGAAGCTCCCCGAAGGCCCGTGTTCCTGCCCGGCTAGGCTGACATAAAACCCGGGTTGCATGCGAAGACGCACGTAGCTCGGGAGCAGATCGCCGGGGGCCGGAGCCCCGGTCTCGCTGGAGGAGCCGATGGCAGGTGGCGCAGCCTGCGCAGGGCTCGACGGCATGGTCTCGAGGAGGGCTGCCTGGCCGGAGGGCGCCGGGGTCGCGGCCGGGGCGTTTGGGGGCTGCCCGGACACGGTCTGCTGGTTTGCTTCGAGCTCGGCTTCAAGCTCGGCCAAGCCGGCCAGCGCCTGCGCGGTCTCCGCTTCCTCCTGCACGCTGGGGAGACGCCAATACTGGGGCACGTTCATGCTGGCAGTTCGGGCGTAGTCGTACGGGAGCTGCCCAACGAGGGTGGGCCGCGTCGAGGAGCTACCGAAGCTTACCGGCTTGTTGGAGAGACTGAACCCGCGCCCCTTGCACACGAAGCCTCCCCCCAGCAGCTCGTGCCAGGTGGTAGCGCAGCCACTGCCCTGGATGCCGCGTGCGGCTCGGAACCTGGCGCCGCGTCTCAAGTAGCCTATAGGCACGCCGTCCAGCACGGGCCGAGAAAACACCTGGGCAACGACGTGGAACGCCACGCCAAAGAGCGGGTAGCGCTGCTCCAGACGCTGCAGTCGCTGGCGATCGCGTTCGTGGGCCGCGCGCAGGCCGTCGCGCACCGGCTTGGGGCTCGTCGCAGCGGACACCGAGCTGGGCGGTCGCTTCCCTGCGCGAACCTCGTGCCCTCCGGCCGTGCGAGTCGTTGGGCCGCGGCCGGTGCCGGGCCCTGAGGTGGCTGGGGGAGCTTTGCCGCCGTTGGTGCCGGGGCCCGCTTGCGTGTGCGTGTCAACCCGAGTCTTGGCTGCCGTTGCTGCGGCGCTCGCCGGGAGCGCCTGCCCCTTGAAGCCGCCGCAGCCCGCCACCAGGAGCGCCGCCATGGCTGGGCCGTGCCGGACCGACGCCTTGGTGGCGAACCCGCACGCACGGGACTGCATTCGCGCGAACACAGCTCCCGCATCGCATGAAACAGCGGCTCGGGTCCAAAAAACCACGAGTCCGCCCGCCCGGCAGTGTAACCGTTCAGGCCCCAGAAAGTCGGGCTTTCAGGCAGTTTTCCGGGCGAGTGCGCCCGCAGGAGCCGCCCGAGGATTACTACGGTACTTCGCAGGGCAGCGGCGAGGACGTAAACCGACCAGAAGAGCGCCTGGGAAGCCGCCGTCGAGGCGAACACACCGGTGAACCGTTACCCGGTAGTGGGCAGCGAGGCCACTGCCCCCGAAGTACCGAGGCCAGTCGCGAAGCACGTCGAGCCGCGAGCAAGGCCCGCCTGGTTGCCGATTTCTTGGACTTGAATCGAAGTGCATGGGGTTGAGCAGGCAGTCCTCGAAAAATGCTCAGTCGAGTCCAGAATTCCTGTTTCTTTGAGCCGTGATTCTCCCGGTCATGCAAGTTTGCGTGTGGGGCGCGCCGTGAGCTTGTGGGTGCAGTGCGCTTCGCGATAACATCGCGCGGGTGTGCGCCCGGATCCTGACCTGGTGGGCGGTGGCGCTGCCGGCAGTAGCATGCGGCGGAGGTGATGTTTCGCCCGCCGGTCCGGCCGGGCCCGGCGCTGTCCGTGGGGCCCGAAGCGGACCCGGCGGTCGCGGCAGGCCGGCCGGCGGAGCGCCGGCGGGCCCTCGGCCGCAGCTCGTGGTTCGCCACGCGGGCGTGCAAGTCGCGCTCGACGCAGCGGTTCCTTTGCCGCTGGGGATGGGCCGGCAGTTCGTCGCGCCCGTCGGTTCCGAGATCGAGCTTGCCAACGAAGGGGATGGGGATCTCACGGTAGCCATCCTTCGGCCAGGCGCAGGGCTCGGCTGGAGCGGGCCCGAGCTGCCGCTGCTGCTGACACCAGGCTCTCGGGCCATGGTCGGTGTCGGGGCCAGCGGCGAGGTGCTAGGCCCGGTCGAGGCCAACCTCGAGATCGACTCGAACGATCCCCTGACACCTACCGCTAGCATCGCCTGGCAGGGACGCCTCGACCCGTACATTCAGGTCCTTCACAAGGACAACGCGGCCGTTAGCGGGTACGCCCGACAGATCATGCGGGCAGAGCAGCTGGTCGGGCTTGGAATCGGCATCGTGGAGGGTCTCGATATCGTCTATCTCCAAGGGTTCGGATTCGCCGATCGTGCCGCGAACGTGAAGGTGGATCCAAGCGCGACGTTGTTTCGCTGGGCTTCGTTGTCCAAAGGCGTGATCGGGCTCGCGGCCATGCAGGCCGTGACGCGCAGGGAGATCCAGCTGGACGCCTCGATCAGTGACTATTTCCTCACGTACATGACTCCCCGGCATTACCTTCCCGGTGGCTGCGGCAGCCGGTCGTGTCAACGCAAGATCCCGGAAGATAAGCGCGTGATCACGCTGCGGCAGCTGCTCAGCCACACGGCCGGCGCCACACACTATTCAAACGGTATTGGCGATCCCAAGCCTCCGCAGGCCATGGCCGACGATCCAATGACCAATACAGGCATCGAGTGGGCGCTACGCTACTGGATCGATCAGCCGCTCGTTGCGATCCCGGAAACGATGTACTCCTACTCGACCTTCGGCTACAACCTTGCGGGCGTCGTGGTCGAGCATGGCGCGGCTCGCAAACTTGCCGACCTCGTCCATGATTGGATCTCCGTGCCGCTGGGCATGAGCACGATGCAGCCGGACTACTTCTGGGTCGATTTGCCGAACCGCGCGGTCGGCTACACCGGGGGTGGCGATCCCCCTATCCCCGACGGCGACAACGACGTGAGCTGGAAGCTACCGGGGGGCGGCTTCATCTCGACGGTCGGAGACCTGGCTCGCTACTGCGCTGGGCTCATGGGCAAGGTCGTGCTCGATCCCGCGGTCCGCGACGGCGAGCTGTGGAAAGTACAGCCACCCGCGACCAGTTACGCTCTGGGCTTCCGCGTCGGCTCGTCCCCCAACGGCGAGCGTATCATCTACCACACGGGCTCCCAGCAAAAGACCAAGACAGCCTTACGCGCGTATCCCGACCAACAGCGCTGCTTTGTCGTCATGACCAACTCGACCTGGGTGAGCCCGATCGAGATTCTGGACGGTGCCGACATGGCCTACGGTCGCTGAGCCACACTCCTTGGTGACGGGTTACGGCGTCGGCAGGTTATTGCCCGTCTGCGATGCGTTCGAGCCAGTCTTGGGCTTCGGCGTGAAGGCCGCCTCCGGGTAGCGCGAGCACTGCCAGTGCACGCCAGGACCGCTCGGCCAGGGCGAGGTCGCCCGCTGCGTAACTTGCCGTTCCTAGCAGCCGTCGAGCCTCGAGCTCGATTTCTGTCGTCGGCAGGGTCGCGTCCAGTGCTCGCACGAGCACAGCCGCTGCCCGCTTGTAACGCCCATGCGCCACCAACTGACGTCCCTCGAGATAGGCTGCGAGCCCGTCGCTGCGCAGACCGTGCAGCTCGCGCGCTAGGTGGACTGCCAGGGCCCCGTCGACCGCCTGCCGGCCACCACCCACCAGCAAGTCGAACCACAGTCGCTGCTCTCGCGGGTCAGAGCGCAGCGCGATGGTCTTGACCTGCAGTAGTCGTCGAGCTGCGTCGCTTTGGGGTAGCTCGAGGAGCGCCTGGTACTCGCGCAACGCTTGCTCGTGGTCACCGTGCTGCCACATGGCGTCGGCCAGCGCCCGCCGCGCAAAGGCCCGTGTCGGCGCGGGTGCCGGGCGTCTTGCCTGCCCTGGGCTGCGCAGACGATTCAGCTGCTGGTGGGCCGGCTCGAGCTTTCCGGCGCGCGCGAGAACGCCCACCAGCGCGGCTCGAGTCGAATCGTCAGCAGGATCGATCCGCAGGATTTCGCGGCAGGTGGCCGCGCTGCGCGCGTCGTCGTGCGCGGAAAGGTCGCCGGCCAGTTGCAGCTTCAGCCGTGCCACCTGATGAGGGCACACGCTCGCTAGGATGCTGCCCGAAGCGAAACGCGCGCGCGCCCGCGAGCGAGCGGTTTCGGGCAGCGCGACCTCGGCGATGTGCGCTTTCCAGCGCCGCTCCAGTTCGTCGATGCTCATCCCGAGGACGCCTTCGACGCTGCCGCTCTCGTAGATTCGACGCACGGCAGCAGCGCCGTGCTGGTCCAGCACGAAGCGCAGCAGCGAGCCAGCCAGGGTATAGGCACGTGCTGCAGGCTGGCCAAGGAACGACGTGCCCACAATTCGGTTCAAGGGCGGAGCAAGCTGCGCCTCCATCATGGCTCGGGCCCACTGGTGTGGTGTCAGCCCGTCCGCGTTGGGCCAGGACGCAGCCACTGCCAGCCCCTCGATCAGGGCCGGGCTGGGCCACAGCCCACCCAGCTTGCCGGACACCTTGAAGGGTCCGGTAGCCATGCTTGCGCTCACCACGTGAGCCAGCTCGTGCGCGAGCACGGGGTGTGGCCAGCCCCCGAGTTGAAGATAGGCCTCGCTGCGCCAGGGCTTCGCCACGTAAGTCCGGCCTGCGCCCATCAGCAAGCGCTTCTCGGCGGGGTTCCTGAAGAAAAAAACCCGGACCGGCCGGCGCTGCCGGACCCCGAGCAGCGCTTGAAGCTGCCGGACCCGGAAATCGCAATCCTGCAACAGGCGGCGCGTCTGCTGGCGGTCGAGCTCTCGAGGTACGACGACGGTGCAATGCTCGCCCTGCCGTTCGGCGCCCAAACGCTCGGCGATCCATGCGCTCGTGGTTCGATGCCCGAGCTCCGGTCCCAGCCAGTCGAACAGCGCGAGAGCGCAAGCCGTGATCGCGCCGGCGACCAGCCAGGCACGACGGCCCGGATGCCGGCGTGGCAGGCGCGCTGCGTTCAGCGCGATCCAGATGCCGGCCAGCAGCAAGAGGCTGCCCAGACGAAAAACGAGGTACGTGGCGGGTAGCCGGACGTCCGCATCGTACAGCGGGCCTGGGAAGTACCCGAAGAAGTGGCCGTAGGCAAAGACCGCCGGAGTGGTGTAGAGGCGCCACAGGGCTAGGCCGAGCTCTGCGAGCGGCAGGGCCGCTGCGAGCACTCTGGCCAGCCTGGCGTGCGGCACCGTTTCCGCCGCCAGGATACCGCCCTCAGCCGCCAAAGCGCAGCTGAGATACGGGCCGAGGAACATGAAGAGCAGGCCTTCGTACGGGGCGCAATTGCGCACACGTAGGGCATTCAGGCCCAGCATGAGCAGGGGAACCGCGCACACGAGCGCGCCCACCATGAGCCCTGCCCCGAACAGGCGTGCGCAGCTAGGCGGCCTGTTCGGTGCTTGGGCCAGACAGGCACCGGTTGCCGCCACCCAGGGGGGTAGCAGCACGCCCAAGACCAACGCCGCGGCAGCTCCATGCACGCCAAATAGGGGCACGCTGCACAACACCAGCGTTGCCGTGGCTGCCACGCCGAGCGTTAACCGCATGCTGCGCAGCTTCAGGAGTGACTCAGGCCGCATCGGCTCGGGCTGTCTCACCGTGACGACAATACGTCCTTGGGGAGCTTGGGCGTCCGGTCAAGATAACATTGCCAGGTCGGCTTTGAGGCGCCCGGCCGGCAAGGCGCGCTGTCGCGCGAATACGCCCTGTATTCGAAGGCGGCGCAACACCGCTGGACGGGATGGATCGAAATCAAAGTGGCGATGCTATTCTGCCCCGACGCTTTGGGGCCAACGACCTTCATGCCGGCGTCACAAGCGCAGCAGCTGTCGAACGCTGGTTGATGGCGGACAGGACGGCCGCTTGTACAAGATTCGGCGAAAACGCCGATTGCCTATAGAATCGAGATTCCCGGTGTAGTACAAGCGCCTCGGCAATTCGGCGCCTCGTTTAAGCCCTGCGCCAGCGGATCATGCTCAAACGTCCTCTCGTTGTAGGCTTGGCCCTTGTGATTCCCATCGCGGCGGCGATCGCGTTGCTGGTCACCACTGGCGAGCCGGCCCTCCTGGGTAATGTCCTGATGCTGGCTGTAAGCGTCGGCATATTCGTCGGAACGCTGTCTCTTGGCGACCGACCCGCGGCGCTTGGGGACCGAACCGCGGCGCTTGGGGACCGAACCGCGGCGCTTGGGGACCGAACCGCGGTGCTTGGGGACCGAACCGCGGCGCTTGGGGACCGAACCGCGGCGCTTGGGGACCGAACCGCGGCGCTGGGTCGCACGGAGGCGTTGCCGGCTCCAGTGGAAGGCTCCAAGTTGGAGCGTACAGGAGAGCATTGAGCACCCGCCCCGCCTTGCGCGCCTACCGTTTGGTGTCCGGCGGTCGCTTGGGACCGGTCGCTGCTGTGAAGCGCGCGCGATGCGTGCTCCCGCAGGCTGGCGCTGGATCTGCGCTCTAGGCTCTTCACGAGCTACGAATGAACAAGGTGCCCACCGCGGACGCGGGACTCCGACCGCTTGAGCAGCTAAGGCTTGCCGACCTCGAGGCGATCCGGCTGGTCCTGCGGGGCGGCTCGATCATCGACTGGCATCGCCTCAATTTCAGGAGCGCCGAGCAGGCTGCGGACTTCCTGCGCGCTCAAGAGCTGTACGTGGAGCTGCCCGAGGACATGGAGCGTGCCCGCAGCGTCAAGGATGCTGCAATCCGCTACCTTCGCAGGAGCTTCCAGTTTCCGATTCCCAAGCCGGTGGAAGCACTGGACCCCGCGGGCTTGCTCATGCTGGCATCCAGTCGTGGCCATCGCCAGCTGTGCGCGTGCACCATCCTGAAGGTAATGCACATCATCCACCACCTCGAGGCTCATGAGCTGCTCTTCATGCTGCCGGTTTCTGACCAGGAGGTTTTCTACCTGGTGGAGGAGAAGGTCTATCGCGTGATCGGAGGAATGCTCGCGCGGGGCTTCCCCATTCTGGAGTTCGTTGGGGGCCGCAAGAACAAGGACTCACTCTACACCAAGCTGCTTTCCAAGCCCGAGACGGTCGCGGCGCGCATCTACGACAAGCTGCGATTTCGAGTGGTGACGCGGTCCGCCGACGATATCTTTCCAACCTTGGAATACCTGCTGCGTTACGTTTTTCCGTTTAACTACGTCATTCCCGGCCAGTCCACCAACACGCTGTTCCACTTTCGCGCATACTGCGAGGAACGGCCGCACCTGTCCGCATTGCTCCAAAAGCTGCAGCTTTCGCCGGATCTCGAGGACCAGTTCACCAAGATGGAGAATCGGTTCAGCGCGCCTGACTACAAGGTTGTTCACTTCGTGGTCGACATGCCGGTGCGCTTGCCCGACAAGATCTTGAAGCTGGCACCGCCCGCGGCGCGCAAGCTCGGCCCCACGATCTTCGTGCAGACCGAGCTGCAGATCATCGATCGGGAGACCGAGCAAGCCAACGAGGCGAGCGATGCCAGCCACTCGGCCTACAAGGAGCGGCAGAAGCTCGCGGTCATGCATCGTCTAAAGGTCGGCTTGGAACCACCCCGCAGCGAGCGCCGCCGCCAGAGCACGAAACGGGATTAGCTAGCACTGCAGGCCCCAACCAACCAGGATTCCTGTGGCGAGGCACTAGGCGGAAACGAGGGTTTGGCGTCAGCGTGCTGAGACGTTGACCGTGAGCTCGGTCTTGCCCGTGGCGGAGGCCACGATCCGGTGCTCGGATCGGTGGTTGGCCGTCTGGATGATTACCCTATGGGGACCCGGCTTCAACTGTACGTCGAGCGGCGTGGTTCCGACATGGATTCCGTCGATCAACACTTCGGCGTGGATTTCTGGTTCGGTAGAGACCGAGACCGTGCCCGCCTGAAGGAACTGCGCAAGCCAGTAGCCGGCGCCGCCCAAGACCATGGCGGCAAGCACCCAGAGCACGGGTAGTGCTCGGCGGCCTGTCGCCCTGGGGCGCAAGGTGTCAGCTATCGAGGCCACCGGCGACGGCGGCTGCGCGGCTTCCGGGCCGCGGTACGACGAGGGCTGCGCGGGCGGTGCCAGGCTCAGGGGCTTCAAGACTGGTCCGCTCAGACCGATGCCTTCTTCGGTGTTGAAGAATACTTCGGTCTCCTCCTGATCGAATTCCATGTTCTCGTAGAAGTTGGTGGGTTCTTCATCGAAGCGATCGGACGGCCGCTCTTCCCCGTTGGTCGGCGAGGGCAAGGGCACGGCCGTGGCCTCGACTTGTGGTTCAGGCGGCTCGGGACTCTCGAGGTCACCACCAAGCAACGGCTCCGCGATGCTCTTGGCTGGCTCGGGAGCGTCTACGGTGATCTCCGGCTGTTCCTCGATGCCGGCTTCCGCAGCCTCCAGCTTGCTGTCGTAGAAGCCCTCATCGCCCAGGCTTTCCTCTTCGGCGGGGCGTTCGCCAAACGACTCAGGATCCAGCTCGGCGGCGCCACGCTCTGTCGACTGATCTTCGAACTCGAGCTCCTTGGCAAGATCCGCGAACGCATTGGGCGCCTCTTGGGTTTGCTGCGGCCGTTCGGTCATGGGCTCGGCCTCGGGGGTCGGCCTATCGACCGCGGGCTCGGCTCGAGGCCGTTCGACACCGCCCGTCATGGCGAAGAAGTGCCTGCGTTGTTCTACGATACCGGGCTGCCGGCTTGCATCGAGCAACTGCGTCAGGCGGTCCTGGTCGCTCTCAAGCTCTTGCATGAACGTTTGCTGCATCCACTCCGCAAGGCGTCGTGAGCTATAGCGGGGATCGTGCTCGTCGAGAAAACCCTGCAGCGCATCGTTCAACGCGCCGGCGCTGGACCAACGTTTCTCGGGCTCGAGCGCCAGCGATTTCTGTGCGTAGCGCTCCAGCACGATGCGCGGGCTGTGCTGGGCCGCCGATAGTGGGGGCAGCACCGCCTGCCCCACGGCCTTGAGCGTTGAGAGCTCGTCGCCGCCGGCAAACAGGCGCTTGCTCGTAGCCATCTCGTAAAGCGAGATTCCGACCGAGAACACGTCGGAACGGTGATCGACGGTTTTGCCCTTCACCATCTCGGGGCTCATGTAACCGAGCTTGCTACGAAAGGCGTCGACGTTGGTGTGCGTTGCGCGCCCGCTCGCCTTGGCCAGCCCGAAATCGATGATCTTGACCTGACCTTCGTAGCTAACCAGGATGTTGGTCGGCGACAGATCGCGGTGGACAATGCCGATCGGGTTGCCGCCGGCGTCCGTGAGGTTATGCGCGTAGTCGAGAGCCTCGCAAACGCGGGAAGTGATCCAAGCCACCATCGCAGGCGGCATGAGCTCACCCGTTCTTTCCAGACGTTTCTGGACTTGCGCGAGATCCTTGCCTGCCACGTACTCCATGGCCATGTAGAGCGACTCCCCGACCTTTCCGAGCTCGTAGATGGACGAGATGCCGGCGTGATTCAGCCGGGCCGCCATCTTCGCTTCGCGTACGAAGGTCTCTACGAACTCGGCGTCGCCCGCCATCTGCGGCAGGATCCGCTTGATCGCTACGATCCGCTCGAACCCTGCTTCCCCCTGTACTTTGGCTCGATAGACAGCTGCTGTCGCCCCCACCTTGATCCGGTCAAGCAGCATGTAGCGCCCGAATGGAATGAGCTCGTCCGGTCGCCAGTCTTGAGGCTCAGCCTGCTCGTCACCGAGGGTGTCCATTCAGTCCCCCCCTTTACCACGACGGGCAATTGGCTTCCATTTCCGATCACGCGATGCCGCCACAAGTGTCCGTTCCGGGAGCGTGGTTTATTGAGCCGGCCGCGCGCTCTTGACGAACGCGTGGTATTGCGGAGCCTCCTTGGGTCGCCCTGGCGGCAGCAGGCTAACACAGCTCACGCGCGACGCCGAACCATACAAGTGGGTATGGGTGTGCAGATTTCGATGCGGGCTAGGGTCCGAGCGCCCGCCAGCGTGGACCGGGCCCGCGCAAGGAGGTTTCTGCCGAGCGGCTGTTGCCGGCGAGGTCGGTCGCTCGAATCGACACCACATGGCTGCCAGGCGGTAGCTCGTACAGCTCCAACCGGAACCGCTCTCGCCGGGTGTCGAGCAGGCCATCCAGGGGAAAGAACACCCGCCACGGCATGCCGTCCACCGCGTACGCGAGGTTGGCGATCGGACCCATATCGTCGGTAGCGATCCCTTCGATGCGCTGGTCCCGCGGGCGTTGTAGCTTGACGCTGGGTGCGTGGTTATCGATCAGGACGGGCTCCGACAGTGCGCTGGCCGTCAGGTGCAAGCGCTCAGGATTGGAGCGCTCGTCCGACGCCTCTACTCGAACACGGTAGTAGCCATCCGGCACTCCCGAGGTGTCCCACTCGTACTCGTTCTTGGTGAGGATTTCGCTCTCCGGCAGCATCGTACGCCACACGCGCTGCCCTTCCGCCCGGTAATGCAGCCTATAGCGCAGGGGGTCGGCATCCACGGAGTCGGCTGCCCAATGGACTCGATAGCGCGCGGTGGGCGGGGGGAACAGCGCCGCAAGGGGCTTCTTCGCTTGTTTGGCTTCTGTGATCTTGCGGCTGGGAGCTACGCGGACATCGCTGACCGTGGCCCGCTGGTTCTGGGGAAGATAGTGCAGCGTCAACGCGTACAGTACGCTGTCGCGCCCCGTGAGCTTCGCGCGCACCTGTACGAAACGGGCTGCGGGGCTGCGGACCGGGCCTGCGGTCGCTAGAGCGCTCGACCAGTCGCTCCAGGTGTCGCCCGGCAGCTCGGTGTTGCCTGAACGGGTCTGCAAGCTCACGCTCCCCTGTGCCCGCCAGCTCAGCTCGCCCCAGCGGGACAGGAACTCCGCATCCAGGGCCTTGCTCGTCCACAGGCTCTCGGCTTCGTGTGGTGGCAAGACCCGATACACTGCCGCCCCGTCGCCCGCCAGGAACGCCGGGTGCTTTCCACCCAGGCCGAGCGCCAGCACTTGGCGCTCGGCCACCTCGACCCACACGGCGCTCGTGCGATCCCGCGTCACCCGGTAGACGCGGCCCTTGGTACCGTGACCCGCGTAGATGGCGCCGTCTGCCGCGAGCTCGACGGAAGTGAAATGCCCCTCGTCCGAGGCGAGCAGCCGCTCGACACGCCCGTCCCGCGCCCGCAGCCACAGCCCGCCCTTGCCAGCCTTGGGTCGCTTGGCCTGATTCGACGCTTTGCCCGAGCTCTCCGGCTTGCTCTTCTTGCTCGTCAAGTCCGGCGGCTCGGGAAACTCGTTGGCGGCCACGGCCACCTCCCCATCACGCACCGACAGGGCCGTGATCTCGTTGCCCGGAAAATCGTGCAGCACGACCGCCCGCCCCACGCCCGACAGGCGAAGCAGCAGCGCGTTATCGCTGGTGCCCGCGTACAGCCGGCCGTCTGCATCGCCGCCCAAGCACATGACGTGGGCCGCATCGCTGTCGAAGTAGGACTTGGCTCGCCCTTTTGAGGTCACCTCGTAGATCTTGCCTTCCGGGCCGGTGCCGGCGAACAGCTTCTTGCGCTGCGGGTCGAAGTGAAGCGCCCAGACATGGCTTGCGCCCTCAAGCTCGACGAACGGACGCACGCGTCCCTTGGCTCTGACCTCGAAGATGCTGCCGCCGGGGAGCGTACCCGCGTATAGCCGGCCGCCAAAGCCGATCGCGAGCGACGCGACCAACAGCTGCTTGGTTTCGGCATACAGGTCGATCCTGGCACCGCGCACCCGGTAGATGCGGCCCTGGTTGCCCGTTCCCAAGTAGAGCGTACCGTCTCGCGCGCGCACCATGCTGTAGGCCAGCGCCTCTTCGTCCAATCCCATGCGTGTGGTGTCCACACTGCGCGTGACCGAGCCGTTCGAGTGAACGGCGGTACCTTCGAGCTTGCCGTCCGCAAGATCCTTGGCGCTGTCGAGGACGAAGCGGCGCGTGGAGACCGCATGCGCTACGGCTGACAGCGCGCACAGAAACAGGCCCACGGTCGCGATTCGACGGCTGCGCAGCCGGGGTCGCCGCTGTGGCAAATCGGTTCTCAAGGCCAAGAGCCGGCTCGCTATCGGGGGGATTGGCGCACCTTGAGCTTGAGCTTGGCGGAGCCGCGCAGCACTCGGCCCACATCGAAGGCGTGATGACGTTGGGTCGAAAAAGGCTGCCCGCGGTTGCTCTCGTTCGCGCGCTGCAAGGCGTCCAGAGCCGAGCCGGGCAAGCGCCGCACCACGTGACCAAAAAACCTCAGACCGTGGGTCCGGAGGCGGGTCGAGATGACCAGGGAGGTGGCCGGAAACCCCGCCCGGATGGCTTGAAAGAGGTCGTCGAGATCCCGTGGCTTGGGCGGCTCGATCGGTACCTCGTGACCGGGCCGCACCAGCAGCTCGATGCCATCGCCTGCCGCGCTGGTGGGGATCGGCACGCTGAACGTGTGCACGGCTTCCGCTTCTCCGTAGGGTCGCAAGGTGATGTGGACCCGTGCCTTGCCGCCGGGATCGACTTCGTTGCTACCCACCGAGGCGTCTAGCAGATGCACTACGTCGCGTGTGAAGCGCAAGTGCAAGTCGAGCTCGACGCCGGTAACGCGCGCAGGGCCGAAGGGGTTGTTGAGCGAGACGGCGAGCACGTCGAACAGCCTCAAACGTCCCAGTGCGCCCCGCCCGAGCGCTCCGGTGCTCGTGGATTCCGTATCGACGGTCTGTATCACGCCATGGTTTGCGACATGCACCTTGCTGATCGCTCGGAAGGTCACGTCGCCGCGGTCGCTGGCACTCGCCCTGACCGCGTCAGAGATGGCGGAGTAGGCCAAGGTGGAACTCAGTCCGCGGTGTTCGGCGAGTCTCAGATTCCACGTTGTTCGAGGCGCATCGGGGACACCATGCAGGCGTACGCGTAGCGGAATGCTGTGGGGCAACGCCGATGTGTCGGCCACGATGGCCGACTGGCGGTCGTGGATCAGCGCTCCGGCCGGGCGAAGCGCCTCGGCGATCTTGAACGATCGCCTCGCGCTGGCCAGCACGTGTACGACGCGCGAAGTTGCGATCGGTAACGCGACCTGGCCTGCGTTCAACATGGGGTGGCCGAACGCAAGCAGGCGCTCGCGCCTCACGTGGGTCACGGTGCCGACGGCGGTCGCAGATACATCGCCCGACACGAGCTGCACGGCGATGGAGCTGCCGCCCTCGAACGGCCGCGTGCGTTGTTCTCGCCTCTCCGTTGCCCGCGCCGGCCTTGTCGCTGTCGCTTGAGCAACGCGCTCCTGTGGGCGCAGCCCTCCACCCGTCTGCAGTGTGACCAAGCCCCAGCGGCCCAGGCGCTCTGCGAGCTCGGACGAGGTCTCTTGGGTCAAGCCTGCAAGCAGTACTGGTGTTGCCGCGGGCTCGAAACGCCGGAATCCGGCCTCCGTGGCCGTTTTCAGGGGGAGTGCACCGCTGCCGTGGTTCGGTGCCGGCATCGATCCCCAGCCCCTGCGTCCAGGTCCTGTCCCGTCAGGGCGACCCGATCGGGACAGGGCAGCCGACTGCTCCGAAAGGGCCGTACAGCGGCCGAGGGGGCACCAGGGCGAGGGCCGGGTGGGTCTGTCAAGCTCCGCGAGCATGTTGCGAATGGGAGTGATTCCGGCGATCGGATCGCGACCAAAGGGCCAGGCGTACGCGTACGCACCGGCGAGGCGTCCTTGCAGGAATATCGGGCTTCCGCTCATGCCGGCTACGGTAGTCGCGTGCTGCAACACCGGATGCGAGGTACGCACCAGAATCAGGTTTTGGTCGGGCCGGAAGTTGTGTAGGACGTCGATGACCTCGACACCGAAGCGTTCGGGCCGCTGGCCACGGAATACCGTCAGGCCGTGGCCTTTCATGCCCGGTCGGATTTCCGCGACGCCGATGGTCGTGGAGCGCGCGCGCCCCAACGACAGGAAGCCCGCGAACGACACACACAGAATCAATAGGATCGCATGAGTTCGGTACACTGGCGCTTGAAGCCTGCAATTGTGGCCAGGACCCGCCATCCCTGGCAAGCGGTGCTAGTGTCCTGGAACAGAAATCTCACACACAATTCGGCGGCCCTTGACGCCGATTGAGCCAGCGACCGCCTTTCGCCTATCTTCTTGAAACGGCTCTGCACTGCACAGGAATCGAACCGCAGCCGGCGTCGATTCGCTGGCTCCTTCGAGGCCAATTGCTCACCGAGTTGTGCAAGTAATCACTGTTCCAGGACACTAGCGGCGTGTGGAGCCCGCGAGGCGGGCAGGTAATTGTGCGGCCGGTCCTCAGGTGCGGGCCGGTATCACCGAAGCGGTACGGGCACCTTGCCTGCAATGCTGAACCCGGCCAGAAGCTGGCTGAACGCTTCCATTCTAAAGGGCTTGATCAGAACCGCCACCGCACCCGCCAGCTTGGCGGCCAGCTGCAGCTGCGGCGATTCCTGCGAGATCATGATCACGATTGGAACATCGGGGTAAGCTTGGCCCAGCATGCGCGCAACCTCTAGCCCGCTGGCGTCCCGCAGCTGGTCGGCTATCAGCACGACATCGACGGGCCACTCCCGCATCAGCGCTGACGCGCCGTCGCCGCTCACCGTGCCCACCACGCGGTGGCCGCGCAACGTGAGCATGCGTGCCAGACGCCACTGTAGGTCCGGATCCGCTTCGACCAGCAGCACGGACGGCCCTGCAGCCAGGGCGGCACCGATTCGTTTTTTTCGGCCCTCGCTCAAAGTCTCACGGTCTCCAATCCCCGACGTGCAAAACGCTTCATGTGCGCCAATGTTCCCCAATCACCCACATCGCTCGCGCCGCAGCGCAGGCGACACAGGATAGGTGGTTGCTGCGCTTCATGCAACACTGCCGTTGTGGGGCCGCGTGCCGTGGTTGCGCAATGCTGCTCGAGGGCCGCGCGCAATGCTGCTCGAGGGCCGCGCGCAATGCTGCTTGGGGCGCACGCCATACCGCTTGGGGGGGTACGCAATGCCGCTTGCGTCGGGCGCCGGACGCCGTTGACATAAACGACGCTGCTGGCGGTTGGTACCGATGGAGAGCTGAGGCCGTTTGCTACGGTCTTCGGTTCGCGTCGACCTGGTCGGCGCCAATGTGAGAATTGAGTTGGCAGCCAGACCCGCCACACCATAATCTGCCCACCTCGCAGGCGCCGAACGCCGCTGGCTGTGTTGCTCCTCTCCGAAATATCCGCAGAATTCCTCGCCGTCGCGCCTTGCCGGGGCCGCCCGGTCCTGTGCGATCTGTACAGGTCATGGTGTGGCGGGTCCTTACTGCTGGGATCGATGGTATTGCTTGGCGCTTGCGGTGAACCTGCCACACCGCTGAGGGAGTGGACACCCGAGGATCACGGCCAGCCTTCGGTGCCCGATCCACGACGCGTTGCGTCGCCCTCCAGCGACGAGCCCGCACAGGGAGGTGAAGCGCGAGCGGTGGTCGCACTCTGGAACGTCAGCTGCGCAGGTTGCCACGGCCGTCAGGGCGATGGGCGCGGCGAAGCCAGGCCAAAGGGCGCGGAGCTCGCGGACTTCAGGACGTCCGGGTGGCAGCGGGCCCGCAGCGACGAACAGCTGGCGCAGGTCATCCGTTCTGGCCGGGGCCTGATGCCGGCGTTCGGAGATCGTCTCAACGCGAGAGGGATCGCGGCGCTGGTGTCGCACATCCGTTCGCTGGGTCGCGCCGGGGAAACTGCAGCGGCTCCTGCGCTGCCCGAGGCGAGCGACTCGGAGCCTGCGAGGACTCCATGACGACGACTACTGCGGTCGCCGCGCGCCTGCGCCGTGGTAGCAAGCCTGTTTCGCTCCGGGCCGGGGCGCTGCTGGGTGTGGCGATGTGTCTTGCGCGTGCCAACGCAGCAGCGCAGCAGCCGACCTCCGAGACATCGGCCCCGGGCGGCGCCATGTCCGCGGTGCGGCCTGGAGTGATCGTCGCGCGGCCCTCGACTGCTGCGGGGATCGAGCGGGTGGTAGCCGATTTCGTACTCGCAGAGCTTCAGCAGGCGGCGGCTTTGGCCGGCTACCTACCGGTTGCCGAGCCGCAGGTGCAAGGTCTGCTTGCGCAACTCGGCGCGAGCCTGCCGCTTTCGCCTGCAGACCTTTGGCGTTTGGCCTATCTCGCTCATGCTCATCGGGCGATCGGAGCCCATGTTTGGGCCGAGCAGGGTCGTTACGTGGTCGAGGTTGCCGTGGCCAGCTTGGATGGACGCGGACCCTTCGTGCGTCGGGCAGCTGCTGGGCCTGCCGAGCTGCGCACCGTAGTCGCCGGGCTCGTGCGGGAACTGCTGCCGACGCCGCAGCCAGTCCATGAGGTGCAGCCTCCCGCCGCCCGCCAGGGCCCGGCCCCCGCAAGCCGATGGGAAGAGCATATGCACGGGCCGCCCGAGGTGGATGCCTTGCAGCGAGAGATGGATGCGCAGTCCTACCGTGCACCTCGCCAGCGTTGGATAGTTGCGCTCCAGACCGAGGCGGCCGTGGGTGCCTCCGCTCAGAAGTTCTACAATCACCTCTTGGGCGCTCGGATCGCGTACCGGCTGAGCAAGGAGCTGAGCCTCGGGGCGTACCTCGGCTACGCGAACCTTCGCGGCCGTGACAGTCGCGTGCACAACCTGCTGGGCTACCTGCAGCTCGAGGACCGCGTGCAGGTAGCACCAGGTAACAAGGTCCACATTCCCATTCGCGGTGCCGTGGGTTACCTGCCGCGCAACGGAGTGGTACTCCGCTTGGGCGCGGGCGTTTCCTATCCCTTCAACGACAGCGTGGGGATCGTGGTGGATATCGTCACACCCACCTTTTGGATCGTGCGGGGCAGCACGCTCTTCTCTCTCGATTTCGCCATCGAAATCGACTGGCGCTTTTGACCCGCTGGCCTCGACGCGCGCCAACCCGGCGAGTGAGCGTGGAGGCGGGGTGGCACGCGCTACGCCCCCGCAAAGCGTCCCGACCGCTTCGTGGGGGGTCGATTTCGTGGGGTCGATGAGGTGTCGCAAACAATGTGCACGCTGTGCATGCATGCCGTGCACGCCGTGCAGCTGACCACGAGGCTGACTTCACGGACTTCGCCTGGGCTGCCGCCACTGTGCTTTCCACGCACCGGATTCGCGTCATCCCCAGGGCTCGCTGCCCTGGCCTGATACTTGCTCTGACGTCTGCTGGTGTGTTTGCCGGCATGCGGCAAGACCGCGGGTTTCGAAACGCAAGTGGTGCCGTCGCCGGCGGCGGCACGGGACAAGGGCTCTGGTTTTGCTCCCGTGCCTGGTACCACGGTTTCCCGAATGGGCATGACCGGCTCTTGGCTACGGGGGATTTCAATTGCGGTTCCAATTCAATTGCGGTTCCAAAGACGACATCCTGTCTACACCTTTATCCGCGACGCAAGCGGTGAGGGAGCCGGTGACGTCATCGGCTTCGACTTCCATCCTGATGAGAACGTGGATGTTGCTTTCGCTCGCTAGGTGGGCACAAGGGGCTGACGCGGGCAGGTGTCCTGGGAGCACTCGCTCCCAGGACCTTGCCCGTGTTGTACCCGCGGTTGTGCCATGGAGTGTCTAGTGCGCGATCCCTGTAAGGGGGTCATCGTCTGGGGCGACTCCCCGGGGGCTCTTGTGCCTGCGCGGGCGGGGTTTCTTTGGTTCGGGCGGTGATGAGCGCTGGCGTCGAGATCGAGGGCTCGAGGTTTTCTGTGTCTGGGCGCGACGTGGACCCGTGTGCTCTGCTTGTGGTTTCCTGGGCCGTGCGGATCCGGAGCTCGCGCGGGCTGCGCGCGCCGGGCGCTGCACCTGTGGGGCCGTCTTGGAGGCCTTGGAACCGCGTGTCTTGCTGGAGGCAGAAGACGCGGGCGAGCTGGCTTTTCCCGGCTCGGCGGCACGCGCTGCTTCTCGGCGACCAGTGGGTTGCGGTTTGGGTGGGGGCAGCGCGGTTTCTTGTGCCGTGGACTCGCTGCTACCCGAAACCGCGGGTGCTGCAGACGTCGTAGCTTCGGGCTGCGGCGGAGCGGCAACGGAAGGGCTCGAGGCTGAGGCAGGATCAACGGCGTCTGTGTCGGCGACGGCCGCGCCTTCGGACTCGGGTGGCTGCGACTCCGCGGCCACATGCTCCACGGTGGCACCCTTGGACTGAGGCCGGATCCAGCGCCAGTAGTAGCCCAGTCCGAGGGCAGCGATCGCCAAGAGCATGGCTAGCCAGAAGACGGCGCGGCGATGGAACGGAACCAGGCTTCGCCGCATCGAGCTGAGCGCCGCCTCGTCCACCTCCTCTCTCAGGCTGGACGTCAGGGACTCTACGTAGGGACTCGCGTCGGCGTACTCCTCGTTCAACGGCGGCGGTTCGCTCCATGGGCCAGGGCGGCCCCGGGCCTCGAGCTGCTCCGCGTGCTGCTCGTAGCTCGCGACCGTTTGTGGGCCGGGCTGGGGCTGGGGGGCTTGCGAGCCGGTAGCGGAAGCCCCGGCTCCTGCGCTCGCCTGCTGTGCGCCCGGCGGCGCGTCGCTCCAGAAGTCTCGGTGTCCCAGCGCCTTGGGCTGGGCCAGGTAGTCCCCGTATTGTCCCGCGCCCGGTGGAGCACCGGTGTCCGGTGGACCGTCTCCACCGTGCAGGTTGCCTGCGCCCTGTGGCCCTGGCTGCGGCGCGTAGGGGCCGGCGTCTTGCTGCCAGTCCAGGTTCGGCGCGCCGGCTGCTGCTCGTCGGGTCAGAAGTGCCACGCAAGCCATCCCAAGACCCGTCGCGGCCGTAATGAGACACAGGCTGCGACCTGCCGTGTCCGTCCGGCTCCAAGCCTGCGTCAGGCCGCGGTGCTTGAGGGCGTACGCGATCAGCGCAGTCAGCGTGGGCAGCAGGCAGGTCCCGAAGCCCAGCAAACGCCACGACAGTGGACGGGTCCGCATCAGCGCTCCGCCGGCCACCCAGAACACGGCCGAAAACAGCGCAAACCAAGGCGCGGGCGTGCCAAACAAGGGCAGGCGAGGCGTCATGCTGCTGATCAACAGGGCGCCGAACGCAGCCAGCACGGGTGCGAGCCACGTGAACGGCTGGTGCTGCATGGCGCGGACCAAGAGCGCCAGCAACCACACCCCTGCGGCAGTGCCACCCAGCGCCACGCCGAGCAGTGCCGCCTGGGTCGACCAGCTGACACCAGCGCCCGATGCCTTGGCGAGCGTCAGCGACCGCAGCGGCCCTTCCTGAGCCTCGAGCGCACTCAAGGCCCCGCCGAGGGCGTACCCGTCGGCCACCACCAGGGCCACGATCGCCACCATCCAACGCCAATGTCGACCGAATACAGCCACGGCTTGTGCCTTCCGCCCCAGGGGCTAGGGTGGCGCGTAGTGCGTCCAGGCACAATAGGCCGCTCGCGCGTTCGTGCCATCATTACAGTTGAACTGTATCTCTTGGATGCACCACCAGCGAACATGACCCGTCAGCGCCGTGGTGGCTCATGCTCTCCTGCGGCTGAGCGTGACGTCCATCCATACCGCGAGGGCCAGCACGAGGCCGCGGGCGATGAACTTGTTCTCTGGTGATACCGCCATCAAGGTCATGCCGTTGAGCAGCGCGGCCATGATAAGGGCGCCGAACAGGACGCCGACCACGCTGCCGCGCCCCCCTTTGAGGCTGGTCCCGCCAATTACACAGGCCGCGATCGCGTCGAGCTCCATGAGCTGGCCGATGGTGGTCGTGGAGGAGCCCGCGTAGGCGGTTTGCAGGAAGCCCGTCAATGCCACGATCAGCCCCATGATGGTGAAGGCACCCACCGTGACCCGCTCGATGGGCACGCCGCTGATGCGCGCCGCGTCCTCGTTGCCCCCGATCGCATACAGATAGCGGCCAAACGGCGTGTGCTGGGTCAGGACATGGATCGCCGCGGCGGTGAGCGCGAGGATAACCGCCGCAAGCGGAAGCCCACGATACTGGGAGGTGACCAGGATCGTGAGCGCGATCAGCTGCCCGGTTACGAACACGCGCAAGAAGGCCGTTTCACCGGCCTTCTTGCTGCGCGCTTCCCGCGTTCGACCCAAGTGCGCGCGCAGCGAGCCCGCGCCAAGCGCCCCAACGACCAGCGCCAGCAGCACCCAACTTGCCCACGCCGGTAGATAATACGTGGTCAACGACGAAAACAGGTTGCTCTGTCCGCCCGGGACCACGGGGATGGTGGCGCTGGCAATAGCCTTCCAGTGCAGTCCCTTGAACGCGAGCAGCCCGCCGAGCGTGATGATGAACGCCGGAATACGCTGGTGCACGATCAGCGCCCCCATGCCTGCGTAGAGCAGCACCCCCGCCATGGTCGCAACCACCAGGGCGACCGGTGCGCTCAGGCCGTGCCCCAGCACAGCGTCCGAGTGCTGCCCGAGCAGATGCGCCACCAGGCCATCCGGATTCATCACCAGCATCGCCGCAAGCCCACCCAGCAGGCCCACGCCGCTGCCCGCCGACAGATCGATGTGCCCGGGCACAATCACAAGCAGCATGCCAAGGGCCAAGACAGCAGTCACAGCGAGCTCGATCGACAGCAGCGAGAGGTTGCGCGGGCTGATGAAATCGAGACGCCCGGTGCTCAGGTAGCCCTGCAAGCAAAAGAACGCCACGATCGCGGTCAACGCGATCAGCATGGACACGTCGCGCAAGGAGAGGGCAGGGCGGTCAGCGCTGTTCACCGGTTGGTTCCGTCTTCCGAGTGGCCCATGGCCGCCGAGAGCAGTGCTTCTTGGCTTGCCTCGGTGCGATCGAACCTACCTCCGATGCGGCCCTGCGCGAGCATCAGGATCCTATCGCTGAGGCCAAGCAGCTCAGGCAACTCGCTGGAGACGAGCACCACCGCCACCCCCCGCTCGGCCAATTGTTGGATCAGCTCGTAGAGCTCGAGCTTGGCGCCGATGTCGATGCCTCGGCTGGGCTCGTCGAGCAAGACGACCTTGGGTTCGGTCATCAAGGCCTTGCCCAAAACGACCTTCTGCTGGTTGCCTCCAGAAAGCGTGCCGACCGTGGTGTCGAGGTCTCGCGTCTTGATGCCCAGCGACTCCACGTATTGCCGTTCCGTCAAGTGCTCTCGTGTTTGAGCAATGAGCCCGCGCTGAACAAAGGAGCCGAGGCTCGAAAGCGACATGTTGAAGGCTACCGATTGTCCGAGCACCAGCCCGTGGCGCTTGCGGTCTTCGCTGACCAGCACCAGGCCGCGACGAATCGACTCCGCAGGCGTGTGGCCCTGCAGGCTCTTACCGTCGAGCTCGATCCGACCGGCCTGGCAAGAGCCCCAGGCACCGAAGAGATGCAATAGCAGCTCGCTACGCCCCGCCCCCATCAACCCGCCGATCCCGAGCACTTCCCCGGCGCGCACCTCGAACGAAATGTCGCGCAGCCGTGCCTTCGCATGAGGTTGCTCGGCTACCTGCAGCCCTCGCACGCGCAGGCGTTCCTCGCCCGGGTGGCGTTCGCGCTTGCTGAACACATCTTCCAAGGGTCGGCCCACCATGTCACGAATCACCTCGGAAATGCTCGTGTCCTGGGTCCGTCGCGTGGCGATGCTCTTACCGTCGCGCAACACGGTGATGCGGTCCGCGAGCGCGAACACCTCGTCGAGCTTGTGAGAGATGTAGATGCTGGGAATGCCGCGTCTGCGCAGGTCCCGCAGGATCTCGAGCAGGATCTCGACTTCGTGATCGGTGAGCGCGGCGGTCGGCTCGTCGAGAATCAGCAGCCGCGCCTGCTTGGCGAGCGCCTTGGCGATTTCCACCAGCTGCTGCCGGCCCACGCCCAGATCGCCAACACGAGCACCTGGGTCGAGGTCGATTCCAAACCGCTCGAGCAGGGCTCGAGCCTCGAGCTCCATGCGCTTCCAGTCGATGAGACCCCAGCTGCGAGCCCAGCGCGCTGCCAGGGGCTCTCGGCCGAGGAAGATGTTCTCGGCGGCGCTCATGTCTTCGACCAGCGCCAGCTCCTGGCAGATCACCGACAGCCCGGCTTCTTCCGCGTCGCGGATCGATTTGAACGCCACCGGCTCGCCCCAGAGCTCGACTTCGCCCCAGTAGCTGCCGTGGGGATGGATGCCGGACAGGACTTTGATCAGCGTGCTCTTGCCCGCACCGTTTTCGCCACACAGGGCGTGCACCTCGGCTTCGTGCAGCTCGAAGCTCACCTCGTCCAGTGCGACTACCCCGGGAAAGCGCTTGCTGAGCTTGTGCGCGCGCAGGGCGGGGGTGGGCTCCTTGGCCAACTCTCGCCCGCTCACAGCTTTGCCGCGGGCCTCGGCGGTCGCTCCGCCTCAGGAACGCCTTCGTAGACGTCGTCGTAACGGTGAAAGCCATCGGCGATTACCGTGTCGAGCAGGTTGCCTTTGCGTACCGTGACCACCTGGAACAGCACGGCGGGCACGTCGATCTTGCCGTTGTAAACCGCGTGGCGAGCGACGATGGGCTTTCGGGTCGCCATCTTGACGGCCACCTCCGCCGCGCCGCGGGCGAGCGTCTTGAGAGGCTTGTAGATCGTCATGCTCTGCGTGCCGCGCGCGATGCGCTGCACCGCCACCAGGTCGGCATCTTGCCCGGTGACGAGCATCTGGCCCGCAAGGCCCTCTTCCAAGAGCGCCTGGATCGCACCACCGGCAGTGCCATCGTTGGACGCCAGCACGGCCTCGAAATCCGAGCCGTGTTGCGTCAGGGCAGCGTTGACGATCTTCTTTGCGTTGGTTGGCTTCCACTCGTTTGCCCAATCCTCGAACAGCACGCTCACGTGGCCAGCCTGGATCGCGGCTTCGAGCACGTTGTCCTGGCCCTGCTTGAACATGGCGCTGTTGTTGTCGGCCGGTGAGCCGTAGATGCGCACGATGCGAATAGGGTTGCTGGCGGAAGGCTTCAAGGTGTCGAGCAGGTACTGCGCTTGCAGCTCGCCTACGCGCACGTTGTCGAAGGATAGGTACAGGTCCAGCTCGCAATCGCGGATCAGGCGGTCGTACGCGATAACCGGGATGGCTGCCTTGTGCGCCAGCCGCACAGCTTTTGCCATGGCGGTACCGTCGTGTGGAATCAAGACCAACACGTTCACGCCGGCGGTGATCAGCGATTGGACGTCCTGCATCTGCTTGACGTCGTCGGAGTTGGCTGACTGAACGAGCACCTTCGCGCCCAGCTCTTCGGCCCTAGCCACGAACACGTCCCGGTCGCTCTGCCAGCGAGCCTCCTGGAGCGTATCCATGGCCAGCCCGATCAGCATTGTCGGTTGCGAGGGGCCTGCGCCGTGCCCATTGTTCGCGCCGCCGCCTCCATTGGCGATCACCACGCCGATGAGCACGCTCAGCACGAGGGACGCCACCACCAGGAACGTTCGAACGGTCATGTTGCAGCTGCCTGTCGCGCCCCAGTGACCGCGACCGCAAGGATTCTGCGTACAGGGCAGCGCTCCGTCAACTCTTGCTAACTAGTTGGTGCCCGTCCCGAAACTCACTCCCGTCGCCTGGCTTGCGGCGTGGGGCCGTCTGCCGCGCCGTCTCACGCTCGACCCTGCTCGATTCCAACCGCATGCGCTGCATTTCCTCGGTTCGCCGACACGCCATCCGACCCCGCGGCGCTGCGCCATGCTCGGTCCGGAGGTTCGGGACGGGCACTAGTTGATTGGCAGGCACTCGTAGCTGGCGCTCCACTGATTGAGCTTGGGCGTCCTGGCTCCCGCGGAATCGGGTTTGAGCGTCGCTTTGATGCGAGCGTGCTTGAGGAAGTTATTGGCGCGGCCGATGGCGACGCCGATATCGGCAGGAGGTTCGATGTACTCGCACACACCATCATGACAGGTGGCGCCGCTGCCGCACTCCTTGTCGACGAGGCAGGCGTTTCCGGTCAGGTACTGGCAGACGCCCGCAATGCAGCTTCCATCGCTGCTGCGAACGCTGCAGTCCGCGTCGCTCCTGCACGGTCCGCCGGCCTGCACCCTGGCTACCGTGGTCAAGCTGCAATGTCCTGTGTCCTGCGCCTCGTCCGCGCTGCAGGCCTCGAACACGATCTCGGTTCCATCGGGCATGTCCGCCGAGTACATCAGGTCCGACCAGTCCGGCCGCTCGGTGCCCCGGCACTTGCGACTGTCGATGTCTTGCCAGTAGCTTCCGGCAGTGTAAGTGGGCGCACTCGGTGCAGTCGCCAGGCACGAGCCGCCCCTTTCGATCATCCTGTCGAAGTGGATCTTGACGTCGTTCGATGCCTCGAAGTGCCCCACGGAGGCAGCGCCGAAGAGCTCGAGCCGGCCCGAGAACGTGACCCGGGTGGGGTTGGCCGCAAACAGGCTCCCCGCGATCACGGTGTCCCCCGAGAAATCGCTTAGGTGCGATCTTCCGGTAGGGCCTCCGATGTACAGGCGCAGCATTGCCGGGTAGTTGGGGTTGCCCAAAAAGAGCCTGTCACGGGCTCTGAGCTCGCCTCCGACGAACATATCCAGTTCGGCGCCCGGCTCGAGATCGAAGTAGGCGGCAGCACCCAAATCGACGTTGCCGGCGATGTACAGCGCGACTCGACCGTGCGCCACCAGCGTGAGCTCTGCGCCGCTTGTAATTTCGTCGAGATAGTAGTGGCCGGCGGGCAGATCGATGCGCATGCGGGTCGATGTGTCCTTGATCAGGTCCGCGCTGAGTCCGATCCGGTCGTTGTCGTTGTGGTGCTTGCGCGGCTGAACGATGGCCGGCACTACCACGGGCCCGCGTGCGCATGTGCCGCACGGCGTCGCAACCGCCACTGCTTCGGTTTCGAGTCTCCCGTAGCGGATGCTGCCGTCGAGCAATGCGCTTGAGCTCTTGTGCAGCGTACCGCTGACATCGAGGTTTTCTGCCCTGATATCGCCCGCAACGTACATGTCTCCGGCCACCTGGAGGCTGCTGCCGATCGTGGCGGTCCCAGCCACGCGCAGATCCCGGTGCACGCGAGCTTCGTCGCCGAGCTCGAGCTCCTGGTGCGAAGCGTGCGTCAGGTCGCCCCAGATCTCGACCGGCTGCGCTGCCGTGAATCGACCTTGGTTCAGACCGACGTGACCGCCCAGGCCGTTCGGAAGGTAAGGCCCCGTGCGGCTGTCGTAGGCGTCCGCGACCAAGGGGCCGCTCACCTCTACTCCGCCACAGGCACACAGCGCATGGGTGAAGACTTGCCTGGCCAGGCTGCCTGCGCACAGGTTTTGCGAGAGCGCTGCAACGCTGATCGGGTCGCCCAGCTCCGCCTCCGGGTCTGGCGGAGGCAGCCTGAGCGCCACGCACGAGCCGGCGACGCAGCCCAGCCCCGCTCCGCAAGCGCTGCCGCAGCCCCCGCAGTGTGCGTTGCTTGTGAGTGTATTGATGCAGCTGTTGCCGCAAGGGCTGAGACCGGTCTCGCAGGTCGCCTTGCATGCACCCGCCGAGCAGACCTCGCCGCTGGCGCAGGCCACGCCGCAGTCCCCGCAGTGAGCCGGATTGTCGGCCACCGAGACGCAGCCTTGCTCGCAAAACTCGTGATACGGCGGACACACGGCCTCGGGCAGGTCACCGCCGCCCGGCTTCAGGACCAGTCCCCCGCCTTCGCTCCACGCAACATTACGCGAGTTCGCTGCAGTGAGTCCTTCCGGCACGGGATCGAGGTAATCACGCACGCGAAAGCACTTCGGGCTGCAGGCGTCGCACTGTTCGACGCCCGTGTCGGGATCCACCAAGGCCGACGGTTCGTGGTCAGCCGCCAGGTAGCTTTGCACTCCTTCGCAGCCGGTCCATGTTCCCTCTCGGCAGTAGCGCTTGCCCGCATGGCAGATTGTGAGCCCGTCGCCGGTCGTGCTGGGCGCCAGCTTGCAGCTGACCGGTGCAGTGCCGTGGCCGCACTCGCAGCCTTCGGCGAGGCGTACGCACTGATGGCACTGGCGTCCCTGGGCGGGGTCCGTGTCGTCGCAGTCGCTTCCGAGCGCGCAGCCTGCGCCGTAGCCGTCGCCGTCCAGGTCCACGCACGCGATCGGAACCGTGTTCGGCGCGCCGGGCGCCCGGCGGACAGAGCCACCCTGCATGCAGGCGCCAAAGAGCAGCGCGGCGAGCGGCCCCGTGACGATCCAGCCGACCAAGGACAGGCCGCGCCGGGTAACCGGGGGTGCGGGCTGCTCGATCACGACCACGTTGTCGTCCTCGACGATGATCGTCGTACGCTCGCCCAGCACGATGCTCGTGCGCTCCCCGAAACCGATGCTGTCTCGGTCGCCGCTTACGATGCTCGATCGGCCGCCCCACCAGCTTTCGCGCTCGCCCGCCTGCCTGAACTGCTCGGCGCCGGGATCGAGCAGGCTGAGCCGCTCACCAAACACGCCGAGTCGCTCCCCGAGCAAGCTGCTGCGAGCAGCGAGCACGCTGCTACGGTGCCCTTCGGCTTCACGGCCGGCCGCGTCACCCAAGACGCTGGCACGGTTACCGAATAGGCTGCCACGGTCCCCAAAGACGCTGATCCGCCCGAAAGGTGGGAGGGATGCGCCGCTGGGGTCGTTGTCGTCGCTCATGGACGCACGATTCCTCGCATCAGAGGATCCAACGGCTGACTCAAAACCGTTTTTTGGCCGTAGCACGCCGGGCCGTCGCTTTTTTCGTGAACATGTGGGACAGCGGGCAGTCGAATTCCAGCCATTTCAGGGGCTTGACGCCTTGGGGTTCGGCTCGCTCCGGTTTGGGCCGTTGCAGGATTCGCATGCAGAAACCGGGATCCCAGTCGCCGCCTTGGGTGCCGGTGGCGCCAATCGGCTTGCTCGCGCTGCTTTTGGCCTGCCAGGGCGAGGTCGTGCAGGCCCCGGCGCCGCCGCCTCCGGACGTGCTGGGCCGGGATGGCTCGGTCCCCGCCAGGCCGGGAAACCCTGTACCGGGTGACGCCTGCGTCGGTCAGACTCAACGGGCCCGCCGCGTCCAGCTGGACATGTACATCATGCTGGACCGCTCCGGCTCCATGATGGGCTGGCTGGACGCTGCGAGCGATACCCGGAGCAAATGGCGAGCGGTGGTTTCGGCGCTCGAAGAGTTCTTGCGCGATCCGCGCTCCAAAGGTTTGGGGGTGGGGCTGCAGTACTTCCCATTGCCCTGCGGGGGTGTGCCCGACGCGTGCGAGCAGGATACCGAATGCGCCGGCAACGGGCCCTGCCTGAACGGGGTCTGGTCGGATCGCAGCACGCTGAAAGTGCGCTTCTGCGCTAGCGAC
>JAKSBK010000051.1 GCA_022361155.1 Pseudomonadota bacterium | reverse complement strand
GCAATTGAGATACACCCACCCCAATCGTTCGGACCCCAGAAGTGTGGGTAATTTTACTACCCGGGAGGATGTGAGCAACTTTGAAGCCCGACGTCTTCGGATGAAAATTGGCGGACATGGTTATAAAAAATGGATCAAATACTATTTTGAAATTGACCTGCAACCTTCTAAAGACGTTGACGGAGGCCTTGGAGACCGAGCCCGTGTCATCGATTGGAGAATCACGGTACAGCCTATTGATGAGATCGGATTCCGGGTGGGTCAATGGAAAATCAACTATAACCGGGAACGTGTAGATTCCTCCGGCCGCCAGACCTTTGTCGAACGGTCGATTGTTAATCGGGTATTTACTATCGATCGTCAAGTGGGTGTCATGCTCCAAGGTCGCCTGTTTAAAGAAACGCCTGCGGACTTAAGATATTATGCCGGTATCTTCAACGGCGAAGGACGAGCCACCAACAACGACGATGGCGAACTCATGTATATGGCGCGCATTCAATGGAACTTTCTGGGCCGGGATTTGAAATGGCGGCAATCGGACGTTAAGTACCATGAAAAACCTGCAGGTAGTCTGGCATTTGCGTATGCGGACAACAATGGACGGTGTACCCGATGGAGTTCTTCCGGATGTGGCAACCTGTCTGCGTTTCCTGGTGCAGCCGGATCCTTGAATGCCCAGTTCGAGAGAACTCAGTGGGTTCAGGAACTTGCCTTTAAGTATAGAGGTCTCGCCATTCAGCAGGAATACCATGAGATGAAAGTTGACGACAAGTACCTCAACATGCTTTCGCATGACTATCAAGGTATGTACGCCCAGATCGGTTACACCAACCACGGGGCTCTGGCACCGCTTCCCGAGGGACTGGAGTTGGCCTTTCGTTATGCGTATGTGATTGAGTCGGTTGCAGTAACGAACAACAGGGATAGACAACGTAGAGAGGAATACACGGTGGGTGTGAACTGGTTTTTTGCAGGCCACAACAACAAGGTCACTGTGGATTATTCCTATCTGACCCTGAAGGATATTACAGGAATGGATTATTCCGACAACCGGGTCCGGTTGCAATGGGATATTTCCTTCTAGCAATCATTCGTTTCAAGCCAAGGTAAGAAAACCCAAAATTTTCTTATCTCCTCCAAACCCGTTCGGTCTTCGCAGGGACCGGGCGGGTTTTCT
>JAKSBK010000050.1 GCA_022361155.1 Pseudomonadota bacterium | reverse complement strand
TTTTCCCGAATCAGGGGGACGGGCGCTGGCAGCATCGGCTACGCCTGAAGAAAAGCCCTCCCTACGCGCTCGAAGCGCCCGGGGTACGGCTGATCGACATCGACGGCGACGGGCTCGTGGATGTCATGCGCACGAGCGCCGAGCGCTACGAGTACTGGCGCAACCGCGGTGACGGGAGCTTCGATGCGGTCTTTACGGGCCCTGTAAACCCCGAGCTGTCGCTTCCGAACCTGTTTGTGGACCCGCGGGTCAAGCTCGCGGACGTCAACGGCGACCGGCTGGTGGACCTGGTGTTGGTGGAGCGCGGGCGCGTTCACTACTGGGCGCACATGGGCTGGGGCCGCTGGGCTCCGATGGCCACGCTCGAAAACGCGCCCGACGCAGGCCCGGACCAGCATCGCGTCGAGCTGGCGGACCTCGATGGGGATGGCCGGGTCGATGCTTTCCTTGCCACGGGCGAGCGGCTCGCGCTCTGGCTCCGGCAAGCGGACGGCGGGTTTGCGCCACCGCTCGAGCTGCGGGGCATGCCACGCGCCGACCCCGCCAGCGTCGTGGTGCGTGCAGCCGACATGAACGGCTCGGGCACCACCGACATCGTCTACAGCCGCCACGGCGCCGAGGTGAGCTGGAAGTACGTGGACCTTTCGGGCGGGGTGCGCCCGAGGCTGCTCGAGACCATCGAAAACGGGCTCGGCAAGACCCACCGCTTCCGCTACCGCTCGAGCGGCGAGCTGTACCAACAGGCCCGCGTTGCTGGCGCCCCCTGGAGCACGCGGCTGCCCATTGCCGCGCAGCTGTTGACCGAAGTGGTGACCACGGACGGCCGCGGCTGGTCCGATAGCCAGCACTTCAACTACCGCGACGGCTACTACGACGGCGAGAGCCGCCAGTTTCGTGGCTTTGCCGAAACCAGCGTGACCGCCCCGGGAGACGCGCACGTCGAGCCCGCGCTGCGCATCGAGCGCTTTGACGTGGGGGCAACGGACGAAGCGCTCAAGGGCCGGCTGCTCGCAAGCGAGGTGTGGAGACTACGACCCCGAGACGCATCGCTTTCCGGTCCGCGAGCGCGTTTTTCCCGAGCCCGCGCGCCCGCTCGAGTTTCAAGCCGACTACGACCCGGTGCTGGGGTTGCCCACTGCGTTTCGCGACCCGGCAGGGCGCGAAGTGCGCTACCGCTACGACGCGCTGTCGCGCCTTGGCGCCGTGATCGAGCCTGGTGACAGCGACGAGCGGCCGAGCGAAACCTACGACTACCTGCTCGCGAGCCCCCTTTCGCGCGTGGTCACCAAGCAACGCGTGCTCTCGGGCCAGGACGTGCTGGTCGAAGAGCACGCCTTCGTCGAGGGCCTGGGCCGGCCTTCGGGCACGGTATCGACTGCCGAGGGCAACCAAACCGTGGTGGCGGACCAGCTCGAGTACGGGCCGCGGGGCCTGGTCACCAAACGCTTCGAGCCCGTGTTGGCCCAAGGCTACGACCTGCCGCTGCCCGCGTCCCCGCACACGCTCCGCCACTACGACGCGCTCGACCGCGAGACGGTCAGCGTGCTGCCCGACGGCAGCCGCGCCGAGCAAC
>JAKSBK010000049.1 GCA_022361155.1 Pseudomonadota bacterium | reverse complement strand
CGATCTGTTGACAGAATGACGATTTTCTGTATAATTCCTAAGGATTTACTCATCCGCCCTAAGAATTTCTAAGGCTACTATCAGAAAAATCAAGGTTAACGAGGAGAATATGGCCACCCAATTCAGCGAAGTTGACAACCCCCGTTGGAAACGTCCCTTCTTCACCATTTGGATCGGCCAGGCGGTCTCCCTGCTGGGCAGCCAGTTGGTGCAGTTCGCCCTGGTCTGGTACCTGACCCGCGAGACTGGTTCAGCCGTGGTGCTCACCACCGCTACCCTGGTCGCGATGCTGCCCCAGGTGATCTTGGGCCCCATCGCCGGCTCTATGGTGGACCGCGGCAACCGCCGCCGCTTCATGATCCTCGCCGATGGCAGCATTGCCTTGCTCACCCTGGGTCTGGCGGCCCTCTTCGCTACTGGCCTGATCCAGATCTGGCATATCTATGTCGTCATCTTCTTGCGCTCGCTGGCCGGCGGCTTCCACGGCCCAGCCTTCATCGCCTCTACCTCGCTGATGGTGCCCAAGGAGCAGTTGTCCCGCATTCAGGGCCTCAAGCAGATGCTCAACGGGGGACTGGGAATCTTTGCCGCACCGATGGGCGCATTGCTGCTAGAGCTGCTGCCCATGCAAGGCATCCTGGCCATTGACGTCGTCACCGCCCTCTTTGCCGTTGGCTCGCTCTTCCTCGTCGCCATCCCCCAGCCGGAGCGCACCACCACGGAGGACGAAGGCCCCACCTCCGTCTGGCAAGACATTCGCGCCGGCCTCAGCTACGTGGCCACCTGGCGCGGTCTGCTGATCGTGCTGCTCATGGCCACCCTGATCAACTTCCTGCTTACACCAGCCTCCTCGCTCTCCCCGCTCTATGTCACCAACCACTTTGGCGGCGGCGCCCAGGAGCTGGCCTGGTTGCAGTCCGCCTCGGGCATCGGCGTGGTGGTCGGTGGCCTGGCCCTCAGCGTCTGGGGCGGTTTCCAGCGGCGCGTGGTGACCGCCATGGCCGGCCTGATCGGTATGGGGGCTGGGATGCTGGTCATGGGTTTCGCCCCTGCCAACGCCTTCCCCGTCGCCGTCGGAGCCATGCTGGTCGGCGGCTTGATGCAGCCCATCGTCAATGGCTCGCTGGGCGCCATCCTCCAGGCCACCGTGGACCCGGACATGCAGGGCCGCGTCTTCACCCTGGTCTTCACCGCCGCCACGGCCATCTCCCCGTTGGGCTTAGTCATCGCCGGCCCCCTCTCTGAAATCTTTGGCATCCAAACCTGGTACATCCTCGGCGGCCTGATCTGTGCCCTGGCCGGTGTTTTCGGCTTCCTGTCCAAATCAGTGATGAGCATCGAGGAAGGCCGCGACCAGCAAAGCCTGGACGCCAGCCAGAGCAACTCGGCCCTGAAAGCGGGTGCGCTGGATGACTAATCAACCCGAGCCGGCGGATGGCGTCATGCACCGTGCCCTGAAAGCGCCAACCAGCATGCGCCCCTTCCTCACCATCTGGACCGGGCAGTTGGTCTCCTCCGTTGGCTCG
>JAKSBK010000048.1 GCA_022361155.1 Pseudomonadota bacterium | reverse complement strand
TTCGGTGCCCGGCATGGTACCACCGTTACCGGGCCAAGCTTATAGTTGCCAACGACAACGAGGCATTTGCTGTCGCCGCCTAACCGGCACTAGCGACAACGGGGTTCGGGAGGCACCTGGCAACAGAAGCCTCCCACTCCCGTTCCCTGGGCGGCCGGGGCGGCCGACATTTGTCAATCCCGGCCTTTCGGCGCGCTGCCGGGCGGGCTACAGTGTCAGCGCCATGGAGGATAACACACTCCGCTATGACGCCTGGATCGAACAGGCGCTCAGACAGGTCATCCGGCGCGCCCTGAACATCGTCGCCACCGAGGGCCTGCCCGGGGACCATCACTTCTACATCACCTTCATGACCGACGAGGAAGACGTGGTCATGCCGGCCAGCCTCAGGGAGAAGTACCAGGACGAGATGACCATCGTCCTGCAGCACCAGTTCGACAGCCTGACCGTGCTGGAGGACGGCTTCGAGGTGACCCTCTACTTCGGCGGCTCGCCGATGCGGCTCGCCGTCCCCTTCGCCGCCGTCACTTCCTTCGCCGACCCGTCGGTCAACTTCGGCCTGCAACTGAAGACCATGAGCTTCGACGGCCTGGAGGACGAACTGGACGACGACCTGCTGCCCGAGGACCTGGGCCTGGACCCGATGATGCTGGCGGACGAGGAGCACGTCCGCCCGACCTCCAACCAGGACGACGCCAAGGCCGGCGACGGCGACAAGTCCGGCCAGGTCATCGCCCTCGACGCCTTCCGCAAGAAGAGCTAGCCCCCAGCCCCCGGCCACGCGAGCGATGCCATGAGCGATTACCGGCACCACCCCCTGTTTGCCATGGGCGACGACGCCACGCCCTACCGCCGGCTCACCGGCGATTACGTCTCCGTCGACAGGTTCGACGGCCAGGACGTGCTCAAAGTGGATGCGGAGGCCCTGAAGCTGATCACCTTCGAGGCCTTCAAGGACATCTCGCACCTGCTCAGGCCCGACCACCTGAAGCAACTCGCCGGCATCCTCGACGACCCGGAGGCCTCCGACAACGACCGCTTCGTCGCCATGGATCTGTTGAAGAACG
>JAKSBK010000047.1 GCA_022361155.1 Pseudomonadota bacterium | reverse complement strand
GTGCCCGTCCCGAAACTCCGGACCGAGCATGGCGCAGCGCCGCGGGGTCGGATGGCGAGTCGGCGAACCGAGGAAATGCGGCGCACGCGGTTGAAATCGAGCAGGGTCGAGCGTGAGACGACGCGGCAGACGGCCCTGCGCCGCAAGCCAGGCGACGGGAGTGAGTTTTGGAACGGGCACGAGTAAAGAGTTGGGAACCGCTTCGCGGACGCAACCCGACCTTCGCCGTCGGTCGCGGGCAACGCAGCGCCTTTTTCGAGGCGGTCGCGGCCGTACGCGCCTTCCGCACGGCCTACCGCGCGGCGCTCGAAGCCTGGCGGCGAGGGTTCCGTGAGGCGCAGTTCCCCCACGGGACCTGGTTCATGTGCCACTTCCACGGAGCTGCCGCCGCGCCCGGCTAGCGGCCCTCAGCGACCCGCCTCCGATCCGAGCAGCATTCAACGGGATCTTCGCAGTCCCCACGCAGCGCTGCACGCTCAGCGTTCGGGTTCGTGTACCTTTGCCGCGCCGTTGTGCGGCTCCGGCACATCAGGAGCCCGTAGGGACGCGAAAGAGTCCGGCCGGTGACCGTCGCTCCAGCTGCGAGCCGCCACCGCCGCACCGCCCGCGGATATCCCCAAGCCTCAAGGCGGGTCAGGTCGCCTTCGGTTCCACAGAACCACCGTCAAAGCGATGGCAACCGCGCAGACGCCAGCTAGCGTTCCCCATTTCTGAACTCGACTCACTGCGTACCGCCCCGCTGCAGCAACTTCGCGTAACTTATCTTGGGTGCGCGAAACCGCTTGAGCACCGGCCAAAGGGCCACCGCGAGGTACAGGCTGGCAAGAACGGCGAGTGTCCAACTGTATCTCGAAAACGGCTGCAGCGCCCCCCGAGTATCGAGCCCCGTCAGGAACACCAATAGACCGGCGCTGAGCCCCACTGGGAAGGAAAGGACGATGCGTCGTTCGCGCTGAGTTCCGAGCAAGGTGACGACCGAGCCGCTCCAGAGCGCGGGCGCAAGCCAGGTGCCCGCGAGTCCCAACAGGGTCGCGGTGATCCACCACGAGGGTCGTTCCAGCATGGAGTCAATGAGCGCTACGCCGGTGACAACGGTGAGCCACAGCAACAGCGCGCCCGCGGCGTGCAGACCCAGCACCGCGGTGAGCTGGCGTTCCGACACGGGTAACAAGGCGAACGGGCCTGCCGGTTTGTCCTGCGCGTACGCTCTTAGTGGGAGCCCAAGGGGTCGCCCCGCGACGAACCACACAAACCAAAGCAGGGCCCCCGCCAGCCCACCGAACGCAAGACCTCGCCCGAGGGCGTCCCCGGTGCCCATGGCGAACAGCCAATACATGCTCGCGAACAGGGGGATCAAGCTCGCTGTGTGTAGCGCACCAGCGTGAAGACCACGCCACAAGTCCCTGCGCAGGGCTTCAGGGCCGGCCAGCCCCCGCCGCACTCGGAGTTCGGTGCGAGCGGAGACCTCGCGTCTTGCCTTGAATCCTAAGCGCGCCGGCGGCAAGCGGAGCAGCGGGCGACCCCATGCAAGCATGGCCAGGAACACGAGCGTCGATGCCAGAAGCGACGCCCAATGTCCCCAGCCCATGAACGCCATCATCCCGCGGTGGAGCCCGAACCAGCCCAAGTACTCCCCAAGCACATACGGAAGCATATCGAGCCGAGGCTGAGACTGCGTTGTCACGGTATTCGCGCGGAGCCGTACGCACAGCGCCAGCGGCAACAGGAAGGCGAGTGCAGAGAGATAGCGCACACCGTCCAGAGGGCCGTAGTGCAGGGACACCAAGACGAGCAGCGGAACCGCGCCAACCAAGATCCTGCATACGTAGGCCAGAGCCTCGCCCAAAGCGCGTGCACGCGGGGTCATCGGCAGCGCGGGATGGGGCGAGGACCCGCCGCCCGCCGGGATCCCTGCGCTAGACGCGTGATGACCTCGCAGGATGTCCGCGTACATAAACCAGCAAATGAGGCCTGCATAGAGCAAATCGGCCCATCCGGGCGCGCCTTGAAGCACAGGCGATGCTTGCACGTGTAGCAGAAACGCCAGGCCGAAGAGAGACGTCAGCAGGTTCTGCCAATGACCGAGGCGGTAGGTCAGCATGGTGCGCAGATGCCAGAGCATCAGATCGCCCTCCACGTCACGAGCGCTTCCTCCAGCGTTCGCTCGTCGCCCACCAACGCATCGGTCGGGCCCTGGCGCACGACACGGCCCTTGTGCAACACTAGCAGCTGATCCGCGATCCGCTCCACATCGGCCAGCTGATGCGAGCTGATGATCACGCTGCGGGCGTCGTCACGCATGACTTCAAGCACGCTTTCGAGCAGCGCCCGCCGGCCACTGACGTCTAGACCCGTGGCGGGCTCGTCGAGCACCAGCAGCGCAGGCTCGAACGCGAGCGCGAGCAACAGGCGCAAACGCGTGGCTTGGCCCTTGCTCAGACTCGTGGCCGATTTCTTCTCATCCAACGCGAAGCGTTCCAGCAGACGTCCCACAAGCTCGTCGTTCCAGTTGGGGTAGTAGCCCGAAAGCGTCCGCAGCAAGCGGTCGATGCGCAGGTTGAACACCGGCATGTCGTCGGTCATGTAGCCCAGGTGCGAACGCACCGCGACTGGGTTTTGCCTTGGGTCGAGCCCCTCGAAGCGAACCGAGCCCGACTCCGGTGCCGTCAGTCCGGGCAAGAGTTCCAGCAGCGTGGTCTTGCCCGCGCCATTGGGGCCGACCACTCCCAGCACGTAACCTGGTTTGAGGTCTAGCTCGTTGACTTCGAGTGTGAAGTCGCCTCGCTTTACGCACACATTGCGGAGTTTAAGCATGTTCGCCTCCTAGCATTTCCTCAAGCCAGGCACGCTGTGCGCCCGAGGACATCCCCAACTGGCGTGCGCGCAGCACTGCTTGTCGCAGTCCTTCACGCGCCTCGTCCAGCGACCGCTCCTTGCAGGCCTCGCCAACATCCTGGGCCACAAACGTGCCCTGCCCTTGCTTGCGCACGATCAAGCTCGCTTGCTCCAAGTCGGCGTACGCCCGGCGGACGGTGATCAGCGAGACCAAGAGCTGTTGGGTTAGCTCGCGGACAGAGGGCAGCCGAGTGCCCGGTTCCAACTGCCCGGAGCGAATCAGCTCGCCGAGCTGGTCCACGATCTGGCGATAGAACGGGACGCCAGAAGCTTCAGTCAGGGCGACAGGTAGAGGTGCGGAGTGCTCAGCCATCTTGTGTACATGTCAATATATACACCGGATGATGTACTGTCAAGCTGGTCCAACCTGAGCCTGCCCGCCTGCCCGATCTGATCACCCACGTTCCCGAGGCTCCTTCCGAGCTGCGCTGAGGAGCGCGAGCGAGGAGTCAGGCATGCCGGGCGGGCATGGCTGAACGGTAGAAGGCTGGACGGGCGATCGCTATTAGGCGGCGTGAGGAATTGACGGGGCTGCAACCTGCTGGCTTGGGGTTATCATGGGCG
>JAKSBK010000046.1 GCA_022361155.1 Pseudomonadota bacterium | reverse complement strand
GCAAAGCGAAGAAGTGCAGCAGCATACCTAAGCCGAGAGTGCCTATTCTATTTTGCCACATCCAGATGTTCCAGGTTTCAGGATCCAACTCCCGCGGCACACGGTATGGATTGAAGAAAAGAAAGTATCGTGTTTCCTCCAAATTAAAGCCATCGGAGAACATAAGAGTTAGCACCACGACGATAGCCGTGACCATGCCGGCGGCCAACCCGCTGCGAAACTTTACCGAAAAGTAAAGAGTCACTCCTCCAATCAAAAAAGCGGGTACGAACCCGTGTAGGGCTGTCGCCACGACTGAAATGTCTGCAATTGAGAAAAACGCTAGGGTACTGATCCCCAAGGCCGTAAGCAGAAGCATCAGGCTAAGCGTTGTCACACGCAAGATCCAAACTTTATACCGGGAGCCGGCTGTTGTAAACAAGACTTCCAAAGTACGTTTATCTTTCTCACTGGAAATCAATTGCATGTTCAAAAATACGGCCAGAATCAAGAGTGGCAATACGAGAAGGCTGAACAAGATATCCTCCTGCGTTAAGCGTTGGACGACCGGCAGGCGATAATTGGTAATATAGACCGTGACAAAGTAGGTCAGGAGTCCAGCAATAAACCACGCGATTTTCTTGGAGAACAGAATGGCCGCTTGTGATCGAAGAATTTCCAAGCTGACTTTGATCTGATTGACGCGGTCAAGCTGGGAAAACGACTGGTATAGATTTGAATCTTTGGCCAAGAGTTTAAGGGTATCTCGAGCGTTCATGCTTGCCTAGCCTCGGTTTGACTCGATTGACCGAGCAGGTAAACATATGCATCCTCCAAGGTCGGTTCCACTGCCGAGGAAGCAAATTCATCGACCGGCCTGTCACTCAGGAAACGCATTCTGACACCGCCGTTGGCCTTACTATGCTGCACGATCTTTAACGATCTTTGCAATCTGCTAAACTCATCATTGCTGACGATCGCTTCAAAGACCTTGCCTCTAGCGCGGACCTGCATCTCCGCAGGCGAGCCTTTATAGATGAGCCGGCCACGGCTCAATACCGCGACGTTCTCGCATGTGCTGGAGATATCTTCAACAATATGGGTACTGAAAATGACGATCCGCTCTTTGGCTAATTCCGATAGCAGATTGCGGAAGCGAATACGCTCCTTGGGATCGAGTCCGGCGGTCGGCTCATCCACAACGATGATCTGGGGCAGATGCAGCAGCGTCTGTGCGATGCCGACCCGTTGTTTCATGCCACCAGAGAATGTCTTGACTTTGTCATCGCGACGTTCCCAGAGTCCGACGCTTTTGACGATGTTCTCGATGAGCTTTGTGCGTCCTTCAGGCTTATAAATGCCGTTGGTAAGAGCATGGTAATGAAGGTACTCGAGCGGTGTCATGTTCTCATACAGTCCAAAATCCTGCGGCAGATATCCAATGGCTCCGTGAAAAGTCTCACGGTGTTCAGAAAGTTTGCTGCTGTTGATCGTGATGCTACCACGGTTCTCCTCAAGCACACCGACAAGAATTCGCATCAGGGTTGTTTTGCCGGCGCCGTTGGG
>JAKSBK010000045.1 GCA_022361155.1 Pseudomonadota bacterium | reverse complement strand
TCACGACCGTGATCGGGCCGGCCCGCGGACGATGTGGGTCACAAGCAATCCGTAGGCGATAACCAAGAGCAGGTTGCGGGTGGCGATCGATACCAGCGCGACACCGTATGCTGGGCTACCCCGGGGCAGCGCCATCGCGAGGACGGGATAGAAGAGCGTCGTGGCAAGCGCCGCGAGCACCAGAAGCACGACGCACCATCGCTTCGCCCTGAAAAGGAGCGGGACAAACGGGGCGAGCCAAAGCATGAACTGCCCGGACAGCACGTTGCTGCCGAGCATCATTCCGAGGACGGACGCTGGACCCACGACGACCGTGGCGACCGATCGCCGGCGCCACCACATCAGCACGACCGGCAACAGGCCCAAGAAGACGGTCGCGGGCATGGTGGCCGATGCCAGCGTCTGTGCGAGGCCTCCCCTCAGGTGGTATGCGCCGTGGCCGTGGTAGATGCTCGCCTCGGTCCAACCCAGGGCATCCAGGCACAGGACGGCGCTGCCCCAGGTGCTAGCGATCTGAAGTCCGCGCTCGGCGTGATAGCCCAAAAAGTCGAAGCTCCCGAAGCCCGCCCGGTGCGCCACGAGCGCAAAAGGACCAAGCAACCCCGCCAAAGCACCCAGGCACAGGTAGGCGAGCTTTCGACGCTGCTTCCTCTGCCAGTGGGACACGCCCGGAGCACACAGCAGCACGGCCGGCCACAGCTTGAGGCTGGCTCCCAGCCCCAGCAGCAAGCCTGCCTTGCGATCGCCCTTGCCCTTATCGACATAGTACAGACCCAAAGCTGCGCAAAGCGCTGGCAGCAGATCGTAGCGCTTGTAGATCACGGGAAAGAGCAGCGCCGAATACACAAGGTACACGCAAGCCCCGGTGACGAGCTCGCTGCGACGGCGATCCGAGAGCCAGCGCAGCACGGTCAAGAAACAGCCAAGGTCCGCCAGCAACATCATCGAGCGGAAGCCCTTGCCGTACCCTGTGCGACCGTGGGTGAGGTAGGGGGCCATGAACGCGGCCACGGCGCCGGGTGGATACTCGGGGCGGAAGTCTCGGTAGGGCGCCTTGCCTCTGCCCCACTTCATCGCGTACCTCTTGTAGAGTTGGACGTCCGCGCCCGAGCCCCAGCCAAGCGTCAGAACCTGCGCCGCGCGAACGGCGATCCAGCCAACGACAAGGAGACATGCGACTCGGGAAGTCGTCAGTGGCATGGCGGGCGTGGTGGGACGCGCCTGTACACCCGGTTCGGGTGCTGTTGGCGCAGAGCAGCGACCGGGACTATTGGGGAAATCTCGAGGAGGCGCAACGCGGCCGCAACTGCTTCGCGCCGGGCCACCGATCGCTACGTGCGCAGATCCAAGCCTAACAATGCCGAATGCCGCCCGCGCTGTGGCAACCTGCCGAAGCTCGGGCTGATGCTCGCGTGGATCGCATGCTCGGCATGTCAGAAGCAGTCTGCCACCACCTCACCCGCTACCACTACAGCGACGGCGGCCGCGCCTGACGCCCACTGCAGCAGCTGCAACGTAGTCTTGGTTTCGGTCGACACCCTGCGCGCCGATCACCTGAGCGTCTACGGTTACGGCGAACCGACGACACCCGAGCTCGCGAGCTTCTTCCCCGACGACGGGATCTTCGCCACGGCCACCACGGGCGCCCCCTGCACCAAGCCCTCGGTGCGCCAGATCCTGAGCTCCACCTACGACGCTCGGGCCATCACGCTGCCCGTCATCTTCCATGCCCGAGGTTACGAGACCGCCGCCATCGTTAGCCAGCACGTGTTTTATCGCCGGCTTGCGGAGTACCGCCGCGGCTTCGAGCATTGGGACATACAGCCCAAGCATCGGCGCGATCGCTACAAGATGACCACCCGTACGGCCGACGAGGTCACCGATCGCGCCCTACGCTGGGTGGAGCAGCGCACGAGCACGCGCCCCTTCTTTCTTTGGCTCCACTACTTCGATCCCCACGACCCCTACTCACCGCATGCCGACTTCGAGCAGTTCGACACGGGTGGCGGCGAGCGCTTTGCGGACGGCGATCGGCGAGGCTATCAGCGCAGGCTCGGCAAGCAGCTCGGCAGAATCTGGTACAAGGTCGACGAGTTCGATCCTGCCGAGCGCAGGCGCCTGATCGGGCTCTACGATGGCGAGATCGCCTTCACGGACGCGCATGTCGGTCGAGCGCTTCAGGGCCTCGAACGCGCGGGGGGGTCGCACGAGACGATCTTCGTCCTGCTGTCGGACCACGGCGAGCGGTTGGGCGAAAAAGGGGTCTGGGACCATTGCTTCACGGTGCAGGAGGTCGAGACGCGTGTGCCCTTGCTTTTTCGAGTCCCCGGTGCCTCGCCCTTCCCCCCGGACACCCGTCAGCAGCGGGTGAGCACTCTCGACGTGATGCCCACACTGCTGGACCTCCTGGGCATCCCCTTCGCCCACTTGGAGCTACACGGCCAGAGCCTGCTCGAACCGGGACCGCGACGAGCCGTGTCGATCTGGAGAAAGCTTGCAGCGATCCGACAAGGCGACTGGAAGCTGTACTGTCGAATCAAGCGCAAAAGATGCGTTCCACGCAAGCTCGCAAGGCTCGGGCAAGGAGTTTCCGAAGAGGTCGTCGAAGGGCATGACGATGTCCGCGAGGCGCTGCTGAGAGCACTGGCTCGGGTGCCCGGGGTCAACGTCAGGGCAAGCGACGTGGCCGAGCGGGAGCTCGAGCAACTCAGGGCGCTGGGCTACACCGAGTAAACCGCCCCATTTTGGTTCCCAGTTCCCGTTCGGAATGGATGCCAGAGCGAGCGCCCCCGCAGGGCCGGACCGAGGAATACTGTAGCATTTCTCTGCGCTCTGCTCCGTGGCTGTACAGGTCCGGGCCGAGCCGCTCCGGCACCGTTCGGGCTGGTTAGAGCCTCAGGCGCACCCGATACACGATGACAGCCCATACGGGAACGCGGTACTGCTCGATGCCGTACTCGTCGCTGGTCGGCTCGAACAGCGCCCACAGCGCGATGGCGTCGTTGCGCCGGAGCAAGCCCAACCTGCGAAACGTGAGGAAACCATAGACCCACTCGGAGTGCCGGCCCGAATCACGCGGGACGTTCACCAGACGCGAATAAAGGCCGAAGCCGCCCCAATCGCGCTGCTTGACGAACAGGACCGAATCCCAGCGCAGCAGCAGACCTGGGTCATGGCGCATGGAGTACACTTGGTCGAAGGTGTTGGGCGGGCGATCCTGATACTGCAAGCCGACATCGGTCCGAAAAAGCACGTACTCGTTCAGCGGCACGAGCAACTGCGCTCGGGCCTCGATCCAGGGCGTGGGCTTCAGCCCGTCGGTGACGTCTTGCGAAGCCATGGCGCGACGTGCGGCACGTGTGGCGCTGCAAGGCAGCCCCGTCGGTCGCCACCCGAGAGGGGACAAGGGGTCGGCCACGGTCGGGCAGTACTGGCCGCCTACGTAGGCGAGCCCCTTCGGGCCCTTTGCCATGATGCGCAAGGGGTCGAAGCTGAACACCGGCCATTCGATCAGTAGGCCCAGATCGACTCCCAGTCTCAAGGCCAGGATGCGCAGGTCCAGCGACGCGTGGAAGTTCCCGTATGGATAGGAGGTTAGCGCGACGAACTTCGTGTTCAGGTCGTTGCTGGAACCGTAGATCGGCAATAGGTGCTCAAGCGTGAGCTGAGTGCCGCCCGTGTACACGTCTCCGGTGAAGCTCCAGCCCTCGGGCGACAGCGCCAACGGCCAGTCGTGTCGCTGCTCCGCGCTCGCGACGCGCGTGACCAACACGCACCCAATCACGGCT
>JAKSBK010000044.1 GCA_022361155.1 Pseudomonadota bacterium | reverse complement strand
CGAATGGACGATCCCGCCGGCGCGACCCCACCGGCGGTACGAGCGGCGCCGCGATTCGGTGGAGCCAGGCGATTCGGCAGAGCCAGGCGATTCGGTGGAGCCAGGCGATTCGGTGGAGCCAGGCGATTCGGTGATACTGGATGGCTCGATGGAACCGGCGAGCCCGATCGGTCGAGGTCCCCGTGGTAGCGGCCGATCCACAATCGAAGCGCCGGAGATATCGTCGAGACCATCTGAGCTCTCGTCGCTGCGCTCCTGAGACCCTGGAAAACGGCCTGCAGACGAGGACGCGGCTGCCTGCGCGCGCGGATCGGTCATGCGGTTGCCAATCGATGCAGCGGCCGGAGGCTGGTGATCGATGCGGGTCTGGAACGGCGCGGCTCGACGCGCTGGGGCGCCTCCCTGGCCACCGAGGCTTAGTGTAGCCGTCAAGCCGAGCAGCAGTCCCATCAGGACGGCCGCCGCGAACAGGACGCGCCCGCTGCGGCGCCCCATCAGCAGGGGCCTGGCACGACTAGAGCTCGGTTCCTGTGGCTGTCGCGGCCAAGGCGGCGCGAGCGGCACGGTAGCCGCAGGACGCTTGACCCACAGGCGCGTGACCTCCCACAGGTCGGCGCCTTCGTCTGGATTGGAGGGACGCCGCGCACCGTGCACCCGAAGGCTGTTGCGCACGGCCAGAAGCGCGGCATGCAAGCTCGCGATCGATTCGAAGCGCTCCGCTGGCTTTTTCGCAAGACAGCGAAACACGAGTCGCTCGAGCCCAGGGGGAGCGGGTCCCTCCGGCAGCTGCAACGGTGGAACCGGTGATTTGGCGTGGGCCAGCAACACGGTGACCGGGTCGGGATGGTCGAACGGCACGCGGCCGCTGAGCATCTCGTACAGCATGGCGCCGAGCGAATACACGTCCGAACGCTGATCCACGGTGCGAGGGTTCGTGTGCTCGGGAGACGCATAGCGCGGCGATCCCAAGAAAAAGCCAGTCCGCGTGAGAGGCGACGCATCGTAGATGCTCTTGGCAAGCCCGAAATCCAGGAGCTTGATCACGTCTGGCCCACGCTTGCGGCCTACCCGCATCACGTTGCCCGGCTTGATGTCGCGGTGCACGACGCCCCCGGCGTGGGACGCACCGAGTGCGCTCGCGATCTGCAACACGATGTTGAGCGCCCGCACAGGAGGTAGCGGCCCTTCCTCGCGCAGCAATCGATCCAAGGCGATGCCCTGCAGCAGTTCCATCACCATGAAGTAGGCACCCCCTGGATCCCGGCCGAAATCGAGCAGACGCACGATGTTCGGATGCTTGAAACGGGCTATCACCGTTGCCTCGCGCCTGAAGCGTGCGCTGAAGTCGGCACGTTCGGCGTCGGTGTGATCGACCTCTAGGATCTTCAGCGCTACGTCGGGTCCCCCGCCGCGAGGACGCGCCCGATAGACCCGCGCCATGCCCCCAACCGCCAGTCGCTCGATGACCAGATAGCGGCCCGCCACCCATATCCCCACGAAAGCATCGGTGGGGCGGGACTGTCGAGCCAGGGCGCCGCGGTCAGCAACCGCCATCTCCTCACAAACTGCGGCATGGTGTACGGCGAGTCAAACTGCAGCAGTCTTGAGCAAGCGCCGACTACCCCGCATCGGTCACCAACTTCGAGCCGACTTGCCCGACGCGGTTGCGATGGCCGCTGATCCGCAGTCGAGGCCAGCTCTCTGTCACTCTGTGCAGTGTGTTGTAGTGTCCCAGCACAGCAACACTTGGCGACCCGGTAAGCAATTGGCGGCAAAGGGATCAGCGAATCGATGCCGTAGTAGTATAGATATTTCAAGGATATGCGAAGGGCGGTCGCTGGTTCGATCGGCGTCAAAGGCCAGCGAATCGGGTGAGGGATTCCTGTTCCAGGACACCGGTGCGACGCGGGGCGGGTTCGCGGGACTTGACCCATTCCTCCAACTGAAGGAGGGTGCTCCCTCCGAAACCCGCGACCGTGGGTGGCGTCGCGCGTTCGGCCGGCGGCGGGTTCAAGCCCGGGTGTCCGCCCGCGTTGAAACTGAAAGCCGAGGTACCGAATGCCCAATAGCCAGGTCCTGTCGCGGCGAGCGCTGTTCAGGCGCGCTGCTGGCATCACAGCCGGCGTAGGTGTTGCGAGCACAAGCTGCGCCCTTCCACGCAAACCGTCGCCCTCTACGTCAGCCCCTGCAACACGGCTCGAGCATCCGCCCGTGCTCGACATGCCTTTCGAGCCGAGAAGCGAAGTACGCCTCGGCATGGTGGGCGTGGGCGCACGCGGAATGGGTCTGCTGCGCGATTTCCTCGCCGTAGATGCTGTGAAGGTCACGGCGGTGTGCGACACCGTGCAAGACAAGACGTCGGCGGCCCAGAACCTCGTCGCCCAGGCCGGGCAGGAGCCGCCGGCGGTCTACGCCAGGGGCGAACGGGACTTCGAGCGGCTCGCGAACCGAGACGACGTGGACCTCGTGGTGGTTGCAACGCCTTGGCGCTGGCATGTGCCCATGGCAGTGGACGCGATGAACAAGGGCAAGCACGTGGGTCTTGAGGTGCCAGCCGCCACCAGCGTCGAGGAGTGCTGGCAGCTCGTCGACGTGTCGGAAAAGACCCGGCGGCACTGCGTGATGCTCGAAAACTGCTGCTATGGCTCCGACGAGCTGATGGTGCTCGGCATGGTCCGCGACGGGCTCTTGGGGCAGCTGACCCATGGGGAGGCCGCGTATATCCACGACCTACGGGAGCTCCTGTTTCGGGATGAGAGCGAAGGGCTATGGCGACGCTTCGCTCACACCCGGCGCGACGCCAATCTGTACCCGACGCACGGCTTGGGGCCTGTCGCCAGCTATATGAATATCAATCGCGGAGATCGCTTCGAGTACCTCGTATCGGTGAGCTCGCCCCAGCTCGGGCTAGAGGCCTACCGCGGCAAGCACGTCCCCGAAAAAAGCCCCAAATGGAAGGAGCGCTACGTGTGCGGCGACATCAACAGCAGCCTGATAAAGACCGCACGCGGCCGCAGCATTCTCTTACAGCACGACGTCGTGAGCCCCCGGCCCTACGATCGGCTCAATTTGGTTTCGGGCACTGGTGGCACCTTTGCAGGCTACCCTTCGCGGATCTACATCGACGGCCAGAAGGAGCACGCCTGGCAAAGCCCAGAACCGTTCAAAAAAAGGTACCTGCATCCCCTGTGGCGACGCGTGGGGGACCTCGCACGCAAGGCTGGGGGGCACGGTGGCATGGACCTCATCATGTGCTACCGCCTGATCGAGTGCATGCGGGAGGGGTTGGTACCGGACATGGACGTGTACGACGCAGCCTCCTGGAGCGTACCGACGACGCTGAGTCAGGTTTCCGTCGCCGGGGGTGGCACACCGGCCAGCTTTCCCGATTTCACTCGCGGACGCTGGGACAACACGCGGCGACCCTTCGCCGCCCAACACTAGATCCTAGACTCGATCCGGACACGACAAGCGACCCCGCGACGCTACACCATGCCGGGTCCGGAGCCTTGGGACGGCACTCGGCCGTTTTGCTGCGGTAGGATTGTCGAGGCCGGAGCGAAACGCGCGTAGCGCGAGAAAGGTTCGCGGTGATCAGGCTGGTGGACGTCACCAAGCAGTTTCTTGATCCGCAGGGTCGGCCGCGGGTGGCTGTAGATCGCGTGAACCTCGATGTGCTTGGCGGTGAGACCCTGGCCCTGGTTGGGACGAGCGGCTGCGGCAAGACGACGACGCTGAAGCTGATCAACAGGCTGGTCGAGCCCACGAGCGGCGTTATCGCGGTCGACGGAACCGATATCCGTCAGCGCGACATCATCGAGCTGCGCAGGTGCATCGGCTACGTGATCCAAGCCGGCGGGCTGTTTCCGCACATGACGGTCGGCCGCAACGTCGCGTTGCTGTGCGAGCTGGAGAGCTGGGACGCCGGCCGGCGCGATCGGCGCGTCCGGGAGCTGCTGGAACTGGTCGGACTCGCTCCCTCCGAGTTCGCCCAACGCTTTCCCCGCGAGCTTTCCGGCGGGCAGAGGCAGCGCGTGGGGCTGGCACGCGCGCTGGCGCTCGACCCTCCCTACGTGCTCATGGACGAGCCCTTTGGCGCCTTGGACCCGGTCACGCGGCACCAGATCCACGAGCAGTTCCTCGAGTTGAAGGAGCGCGTAAGAAAGACGATCATCGTGGTAACGCACGACCTGAGCGAGGCCTTTCGGCTGGCCGATCGCGTGGCTGTGATGGACGGCGGCAGGCTCCTTCAGGTGGGAACGGAAGAGGATCTGCGCGAGCGACCCGCCGATCGCTTTGTGCGGGACTTCCTTCGAGAACGCCAACCATGAACAGGGACGCCGCTCGGATTCCCTCTGCAGGCACTCGCGGGGACGCTTCCAGAGACAGGAGAATTGTGTGAATGTCACCGGCATCTTCGTGCTGTATCCACATCCGGCTGTCGGTTTCTGAGGTCAAAGCGGTGCCCTCGGACGCCGTTCGCCCCTGCAAGCCAGCCGCCTCACCGGTCATCTTGTGGTATCTGGAGACTCGACTACGCCACCGTGGACCCAGAGGATGCCTTCCCCCATCAAAGACAAGCTCGGGCGCACGCTAAGCGAGATCCGCGTATCGGTGACCGATCGCTGCAACTTCCGCTGCGGCTACTGCATGCCGGAGCGAGGTCAGCTCTACGGCTTCATGCCCCGCGCCGAGCTGCTGAGCTTCGAAGAAGTCGAGCGGGTAGTGCGCGCCATGGCGAGCCGCTTCGGGCTCCGGAAGGTCCGGCTGACTGGAGGTGAGCCCCTGTTGCGAGCCCAGCTCGAACGCCTTGTCGAACGCCTTGCCTCGGTGCCCGGGGTGCAGGACCTCGCCATGACGACCAACGGGTTTCTGCTGCAAGCGCGCGCAGCAAAGCTCGCCCGCGCAGGCCTGCACCGAGTCACCGTGAGCCTCGATAGCCTGAATCCCGCGGTGTTCGCCAGAGCGACCGGCTCGACCACAGCACCGGGGGCAGTGTTGCGTGGCATCGAAGCCGCCGCGGCCGCCGGTTTGCGGCCGATCAAGATCAACTGCGTGGTACAGCGTGGGGTGAACGAAGACTGCATCGCTGAGCTCGCCCGCCACTTCCGGGGCTCTGGACACGTCGTGCGATTCATAGAGTTCATGGATGTGGGAACGCTCAACGGCTGGCGTGCTGACTCGCTGGTGGGGGCGAGTGAGATCCTCGATCGACTGAGAGCCGCAGGTAACCTGCAGCGGATGCCCCAGACCGAACACGACAGGGTCGCTCGCCGCTACGCGTTCGACGATGGCAGTCAGATCGGCGTGATCGCCTCGGTCAGCCAGCCCTTCTGTCGCGATTGCAACCGCGCGCGTCTCACGGCCGACGGGCGCCTGCTGGGCTGCCTCTTCGCCAGCAACGGCATCAGCCTGCGTGATCGGCTGCGTGCCGGCGCAAGCGACCACGAGATCGCCGCCGTCCTGCGCGAGGCGTGGAGCAAGCGAGCGGACCGCTACTCGGAGACGCGGTCGCTCACACCGCAGCCGGGCGCAGAGCACCGGAAGCTGGAGATGTACCAAGTGGGCGGGTGACAACGGGGTCAATGCCTGATGCGGCAGCTGGCCACGTTCGAACGCGAGGGCGACGCCCGTTTGCTTCGCGATGTCCTGTACGCATTGGACATCGATGGGGCGATCCAGCAGAGCGCGGATGGTTGGTCGGTCTGGGTCTACAAAGAAGGCGAGCTGTCCGGGGCAAGGACGATACTCGCCGATTTCGAGGCCGACCCCCGAAGCGCTCGCAATCGCGAGCTGGCGGCCAAAGCGCAGCGGCTCCGCAAGCAGCGAGCCTCGGAGGACCGGCGTTCGAGGCACCGGGTGGTGGACGTTCGGACGGCGTGGCATGCGACTCCCCGCCGCGGACCGCTTACGGTGGCCCTGGTCGGGGTGTGCGTAGGGCTTTTCGTCCTGGAGCGGCTCGTACCGGGACTGGCCATAACGCCCCATTTGCTGATCGGCACGGCCCAGGAAGTCCACGACGGCACACCCCTTGCCGCCGTGATGCGGGGGGAGGTGTGGCGTCTGGTCACGCCGATCCTCCTGCACGGAGGGGGATCGGGCCTCTTTTTGGGCGTGCTCCACCTGGCCTTCAACATGTTCTGGCTGCTGGACCTCGGTGGCCTCGTCGAGCAGCGCAAGGGAACCCTGTACCTCGCGGCCTTCGTCCTGGCCGCCGCGGTGGTTCCCAACCTGGCTCAATACCTGCTCACAGGAAACCCCTTCTTCCTGGGAATGTCGGGAGTCGTCTACGCCCTACTAGGGTACTGCTGGCTAAACGGCCGCTACGATCCCAGCAGCGGTCTCAGGCTCCGTGACGGGATCGTCACCTTCATGTTGGTGTGGCTGGTGCTGGGATATGTCGGTCTATTCAACATGGCCAACATAGTCCACACCGCAGGCCTCATGGTGGGTGCCCTGTGGGGCTACCTGGCATCGGGGCACCTTGCTCGAAAGCTTCGCGGAGTCGGCAAGCGAAGCTAGGCTATCCGGCATACGAAGCACGACTTCGCGTGTTGGGCTTGCGCCTGCTGTCGCGCGCGGGTAGGAAGGGGAGAACGGCGGGGCGTGCAGGGTTCGATGCAGGGATTCGATGTGGTGTCATGGCAATCATGCTCGCCCTCCTCGAAGGGCTGACGTGGCTTATCATCATTGACGCAGTTCTAAGCTGGGTCGTTCCAGACCGGGGCCAGTTCCCGCGAAACATCACGAGTCAAATCACCGATCCGCTCTACGCCCCGATCCGCTCCATCCTCAATCCCGAGAAGACGGGGGGCTTGGATCTGTCTCCACTGATCGTGTTGATTCTGCTTCAGGTCGGCATGCAGCTGCTGCGCTCGGCCGCGACGGCCGTTTAGCGTCGGGTTAAGACTTAGTTGAAGCCGACGTATCCCCAGATACCCCGGGCCGCGAGCGAGGTTTGACCATGAACGCGAATCAACGATGAGGCCAGGACGGCAGGATCTCACAGCGTGTAGTCTCAGCGCCCACAGGCGGGCAAGGCGCGAAGGGGCCCGTGGAACTGTGCCCCAAGCTGGAGGGCTCCGACCATGCGCCCGAGGCCGAGCCGGAAGGTGCGACCGGAGCCGGGGCGTTGCGGCCCGATGATAGCTCAACGTACATTAGGCTGCTGTCGCGCTACCGCGTCTGGTGAATAGCCACTCACGCGCGACGTCCCAATCCAAACCACCTTGGTTCAAACCCACCTTAGGTCCAAACCCACCTTGATCCAAACCCAACCAGGAGGTGCAACTATCATGCGTCGCTTTTTGTGTCTAGGAATCATCGCT
>JAKSBK010000043.1 GCA_022361155.1 Pseudomonadota bacterium | reverse complement strand
GAGGTCGGCAAGGCGCGCTCGACTTTGCTGCGCAGCGTGATGGCCTCGAACAGCATGAAGCCGACCATCAGCGTGACGAAGAGCACGTTGGACAGCAGCCCTGCCAGAGAGCGGATCAAAGCCGCCACCAGGCCGAGCACCGGTCCCGGATCGGCCATGTTCTTGAGCACTTCGGCCGAAACCTCGATCCCGCGATCGTTGAGCCACTGCGCCGCGTCCGTCACCCCGGCGCTCAGCTGCTCCCTGTAGTGCGGCAGCCGCTTGTAGAACGCGTTGACCGAGCCCCCAGCAAGCCAGCCCATGCCCGTGAACACAGCCAGATCGACCAGGATGCCCAAACCCACCGCGGCGGCAATGGGCCAGTGCTTCGATTTCAGCCACAACACCAGCGGCGCGGTAACGGTCGCCACGAACAGTGCCAGCAGGAAGGGCACTACAATGGGCGCTGCCAGCTTGATGCCTCCGCAGACCACCACCACGGAGGCCAAGACGATCACAGTGTACGTGCCCGCCCGGTCGCTCACGCGGCTACGCTACCAGGAATCTGCCGGTGGGGCACGGGCCTCGCAGGTCAGCCCAGCCACCGGCGTTCTGCCGCCCGTTCAGCAAAGGAAGGAGGCGCGGTTGCGCCGCGCGCTCGCGCAGCGAGTACTAGCTGGAAGCGGCAGCTTCGGGCTCGCCACACCCAGCGGCGCCTCCGGCCCTGGCGTTTCCTTTCTGCTTGAAGCCTCGACCCAATGCTGAGACTGTTGCAGCTCGTAGGAGGACAACGTGGCTAGCGACGACCCTATCAGCAAGTTTTGTAGCGACGATGTGGACGTGCACTGGGACGCTCGCCTTTGCATTCACATCGGCGAGTGCGGTCGGGCCCAGGGCGAGCTCTTCGTCGGCGGCCGAAAGCCGTGGTGCCAGCCGGACCTCGTAAAGGCCGACGAGGTCGTGGAAGTGACCGAACGCTGTCCTACCGGAGCGCTTACCTATATTCGCAAGGACGGCGGAACGAGCGAGCACAGCGACCAGGAAAACGTGGTCGTGGTGTCGGCTCACGGCCCACTGTACCTGCGCGGCGATCTAGACATCGATGGTGCTCAGGCCGGCATGCCGGGGGTGCGTTTTCGCGCGGCGCTGTGCCGCTGCGGCGCCTCTCGGAACAAGCCGTTCTGCGATAACGCGCACGAGGCCAAGGGATTCCGCGACTGCGGTGCTGTCGGTGAGCGGGGTGAGGCTGCCACTAGCACGGGCGGCAGGCTCCAGGTGCGACGGGCGCTCGGCGGGCCCCTGCTGCTTCAGGGCAATTTCTCGATCATCGCGGGCAGCGGGCGCGTGGCGTGGAAGGGCACCAAGGCCGCGCTGTGCCGCTGCGGAGAGTCCAAGAACAGGCCCTTTTGCGATGGGTCACACCGTGAGGCTGGGTTTCAGGCCGACTGAAACCGGTTGACCCGTGCCGTCGCCGAACTCGAGCCCGATTCGATCGAGGTGACCGTGATGACGGCCGATCCGCGGTCGAACAGGGTACGTCCAAACGTAACGCCGAGACCGGCCACGCCCCTACTCGCTGCCGTCCTGTGCGGCCTGTACGAGCTGGTGGCCGGCGATCAGCGCGAACAGTGCGAGAAAAACGATGTGTTGGCTGCCAAGACCGTCCGGGGAAGCGGCCTGTCGAGCCGGCATCGCAAGCGCCTCCGGGCACACGAGGAGGGAAGCGGCGAGGGTGCAAAAGGTCCAGCGGGCAAGACTACTGAAGCGATTCGGGAGCGTCGGATTCATGGGGGGGCTCCTTCATCCCCAAGGATCGACAGACAGCGAAGATTCTTGAGCACCCAGGCGCGGATTCGGCGCTTTGCTCCCAATGGAATCTAGCCACGACGTATTTCTGGCCGGCAGCACCTGCTCAACAAACGTCTCGATAAGCGGCCGCGAAGGGCGGTCGCGGGTTCGATCGGCGTCAAGGACCGCCGAGATTATGTGAGGAGTTTCCGTTCCAGGACGCTAGCCTGCCACTGCGCGCCCCTTGACCAAGGTCTCGACCACTCCGGGGTCGGCCAGGGTGGTGGTGTCCCCGAGCGATTCCGTGGCGTTTTCCGCGATCTTACGCAGAATCCGGCGCATGATCTTGCCGGAGCGAGTCTTGGGCAAACCGGGTGCAAACTGCAGCGTCTCCGGCACGGCGATGGGCCCGATTTCGTGCCGAACGTGCAGAGCGAGCTCTTTTTGCAGCGCCGCACTCTCGCTGGAGCCTTCGATGAGGGTAACGAACGCGTAGAGCGCTTGACCCTTGATATCGTGCGGAATCGGCACGACGGCAGCTTCGGCGACCCGAGGATGGCTCACCAGGGCCGACTCTACCTCTGCTGTGCCAATCCGGTGACCCGACACGTTGACCACGTCATCGATGCGACCCATCAGCCAGTAGTCGCCGTCTTCGTCTTTCCGGCAACCGTCGCCTGTGAAGTAGACGTTGTCGAAGGCCTGAAAGTATGTGTCGATGAAGCGGTCGTGATCGCCCCAGGTCGTGCGCATCATGCCCGGCCAGGGCCTGCGGATGCACAGCTTGCCGCCCTCGTTGGGTGCACACTCCGTGCCGTCGTCGCGCAAAATGACCGGGTCGACGCCCAAGAAGGCGCGGCCCGCACTGCCCGGCTTCAGGGTGTGCACGCCCGGCAGCGGCGTGATCATGAAGCCCCCGGTCTCGGTCTGCCACCAGGTGTCGACGATCGGGCAGCGGCCACGTCCGACCTGTTCGTGGTACCACATCCAAGCTTCCGGGTTGATGGGCTCGCCCACCGTCCCCAGGACGCGCAGGCTCTCGAGCTTGTGCTTGTGCGGCCATTCGGTACCCAGCCGCATCAGCGCCCGGATGGCTGTGGGTGCCGTGTAGAAGGCGGTCACGCCGAACTTATCGCAGATGTGCCAGAAGCGGCCGGCGTCCGGATAGGTGGGTACGCCTTCGAACATCAGCGAAGTGGCCCCATTTGCGAGCGGTCCATAGACAATGTAGCTGTGCCCGGTCACCCAACCGATGTCGGCCGTGCACCAGTACACGTCGTCGTCGTGAATATCGAACACCAGGCGATGGGTCAGACTGGCTTGCAGCAGGTAGCCTGCGCTGCTGTGCACCACGCCCTTGGGCTTGCCCGTGGAGCCCGAAGTATAGAGGATGAAGAGCGGCGCCTCGGCTTCGACCGGCGCTGGCTCGCAGGCGGGGTCCGCCCCCTGCATGGCCTCGTGGTACCACACGTCGCGATCGGCGCTCATCCCGCAAGCCTCGTCGCAGGCGCGCACCACGAGCACGTTCCTGATGCTCGGCGTGGATTGCAGCGCCTTGTCGGCGATCTGTTTGAGCGGAATCACCTTGCCGCCGCGTACGCCTGCGTTGGCGGTCACGAGCAGGCTGCAGTCGGAATCGTTGACCCGGTCGCGGATGGCCTCGGAGCTGAACCCGCCAAAGATAACCGAGTGCAGGGCGCCGATCCGGGCGCAGGCCAGCATCACCACCGCGAGCTCCGGAACCATGGGCATGTAGATTGCTATCCGGTCGCCCTTGGCAGCGCCCAGCGACTTGAGTACGTTCGCGCACTTGCACACCTCCCGGTGAAGCTCGCCGTAGCTGATGCGGCGAACCGCGTCTTCGGCTTCGCCCTGCCAAAGGAGCGCGGTCTTGTGTTCGACCGGAGTGCCCAGATGACGATCGAGGCAGTTGTGGGAGACGTTCAGCACGCCATCGGCGAACCACGTGTGCCGGATGGCTCGGCCCTTGCTGTCCCACTGGTATTCGAGCGCCCGCGTGGGCTGCTTGAACCAGCTCAAGCGTTGCGCCTGCTCGAGCCAGAAGCCGTTCCCGTCGTTGATGGAGCGCTTCCACATCCGTTCGTAGTCCCGCACGCTGCTCAGGTGAGCTCCGGCCGCCAGCGTGGCCGGAGGCGGGAACACCCGGGATTCGTGCATCAAGTTCTCGAGGCCTGCTTCGCTGCCGGGCTTACTCATCTGCGCACCTTCCTGGTTTCCTCCCCCGCCGTCCACAGGTCCGCCGAGTCGTCACGACCATCCAGGGGACGATCCCAATCGACTCGGGTGTATCCGCCCCCGCGCAAGTCCATGCAATTGGTTGGGATATAGCCGGCTTCGCGCACCGAGCACAAGCCGCGACAGTTCCCCGCATTCGAAAGCGACGCAAGACCGCTGGGCGGGATGGATCGAAATCGACGTGACCGCGTACCCCGACCCGACGCTTATGCCGAGCCCAGCCCCAACCCACTGGAATTGCTTCCGCTTCTTCAGTGTGACGCCGAAGCCCGGCCTTCCGCGCACGCCCTGGCGGAGCAGCAGGCGGCGGCTGTCCGTGCCGGCCGGTCCTGCCGCGCCCAGCCGTCGGGAGTATCCCTTGACTTTTGCACGGGTGGGAATACGATTCGCCGCTCGTCCCGGTGGACAACGCCGTTCGCCCGGTTGGCCGGAACCGCGACCCGACCAACCTTTGCTTCTTTGGTGATTAGCCGATGAGGGAAATTGGTGCGCGCAGGCGCGCCAGCCGGTGTCGAGGCGGCCGCTGCGGATCCAACAAGCGAGATCCAACAAGTAAGAAGGCGTGTCTATTTCAACTACAAACGTGGGTTGTGCCGCTTTGTCAGCTGACGTAAGGCATCGGGTCGGAATAGCGTTGCCAAGTCGGTTTCGAGGCGCCCAGCCAGCAGGGCGCGCGGTCGCGAGAATGCTCCCGGTATTCGAAGGAGGATCGTAATGATGCAAGGCGTTCAACAAGCGCCAAAGGTCAGGCGTCGGGTCGGAATGGCGTTGCCAAGTCGGCTTCGAGGCGCCCAGCCAGCAGGGCGCGCGGTCGCGAGAATGCTCCCGGTAGCCGATGGCGGCGCAACGCCGCTGGGCGGGTTTGATCCAAATCGAGGTGGCCATGGCGTCTTGACCCGACGCCTCAAGGCGTTCGCGTTCCTGTCGGCAATGGTCGGCCTCATGGGCCCGGCAGATGCCGGCGCGGAGAGCCTGAAGGATGTCGTAAAGACCGATCGGGAACGGCATGCGGAAGGTGCCAAGGCGCAGCAGCGCATCGACAAGATCCATGAGCAGCGGACCGGCCTCGCGGCCGAGTACCAGTCGGTGCTCGAGCAAATCGACGCGCTCAAGGTCTACAACCGTCAAGTTGACACGTTGATCGGCTCCCAGGAGAAGGAGCTCGCGTCGCTTGACAGGCAGATCCAGAACGCGACGGTCTTTTCGCGCGCACTCACTCCGCTGATGCTCAAGATGATCGACGCCCTCGACAACCTGAGAAAGCTCGACGTACCGTTCCTGGCCGAGGAACGCAAAGGGCGTGTCGAGCGCCTCAAGGCGCTCATGAGCAATTCCGCGGTTTCGGACTCGGAGCGCTACCGCCAAATCCTGGGGGCCTACCGAATCGAGAGCGACTACGGCCGCACCATCGAGCACTACAAGGGCCCAATCGAGGTGGACGGCCAAAAACGTACCGTGGACTTCCTGAGAGTGGGGCGCCTGGCGCTGCTCTACCGCAGCCTGGATGGCAAGGAAGTCGGTGCCTGGAACCAGGCCACGCGGCGCTGGGAGAAGCTGCCCAATCGCTACCGCGACGCCGTAAAGGAAGGCCTACGCATCGCACGTAAGGAGAAGGCGCCGAACGATCTGTTGTGGCTGCCGGTTCCCGCGCCCCAGGAGGATTCGAAGTGAAGGCTCTAGTAACTTGGAAATCAACCGCCGTGTGGAAATCAACCGCCGTGTGGAAATCGACTGCAATGGCCAAGTGCGCCGCTGGCCTGTGGCTGGCGAGCTGGCTGGTGGTCGCTGGCGGCGCGCAAGCCCAGCCCAAGAACCTCAACGACCTGCTCCGCCAAGTCAAGCAAGGCTGGCAGGCCGACCGTGCAGAGACCAAGAAACGAGAGGCGGAGTTTCGTACAGCGAAACGTCGCCAGGCCAGCCTGCTGGACAGCGCCAAGGCCCAGCTGCGCAAGCTCGAGAAGCGCGGAGCGAACCTGGAGGCGGAGTTCAATCACAACGAAACCAAGATCACCGAGGGCGAAAACACGCTCAAGGAACGCCTCGGTACCTTGGGTGAGCTTTTTGGCGTGATTCGGCAATACGCCGGTGACATGCGCAGCCAGCTGGAGTCGTCGCTAGCCAGCGCCCAGTATCCGGGCCGGGCGGACAGCCTACAGAAGCTGGCCACCAGCAAGGAGCTGCCTGCCATCGAGGAGCTCGAGCGACTCTGGTACCTCATGCAGCAGGAAACGATCGAGCAAGGAAAAGTCGCGCGCTTCAAAGGCACGGTCGTAGATGCCAACGGTAACAAAACCGAACGGGAGGTCATCCGAGTCGGGATCTTCAACGCGGTCGCGGACGGCAAGTACCTCGACTGGCTGCCCGCAACCAAAGAGCTCGTGGAGCTGACCCGGCAGCCTCAACCACGCTATTTGGACGGAGCCGAGTCGATCGCCACCGTGGTGGGCGGCGACGTGGCCACCTTCTTCGGCGTGGACTTCACGCGTGGCTCGATGCTACGAGCGCTCATCCGCACTCCGAGCTTCCGCGAGCGGATCGACTACGGCGGCGTGATTGGCTACACCATCATCGTACTCGGGTTCGCTGCGTTCCTGGTGGCCCTCGCAAAGCTCGGCCACTTGTCGTTCATCGGTCTCAAGGTGCGCCAGCAGCGCAATAACCTGGGAGCTCCCAGTGCCGACAATCCCCTCGGGCGGGTGCTCTTGGTTCAGGCCGACAATCCGACCGCAGACATCGACACCCTGCAGCATCGCCTGAACGAGGTGATCCTGCGCGAGCTGCCCAAGCTCGACAGCTACCTGTGGGCCGTCAAGATCGTGTCGGTAGTAGCACCGCTCATGGGGCTGCTCGGAACGGTCACGGGCTTGATACGCACCTTCCAGGCCATGACTCTGTTCGGCACGGGTGACCCCAAACGAATGGCTGGAGGTATTTCCGAGGCCCTGGTCACCACGATGTTGGGCTTGATGGTGGCCATCGCGCTCGTGCTGCTGCACAGCTGGGTCCGCAGCTTGAGCGGCCGGGTCATGGGCGTGCTCGATGAGCAGAGCGCCGGGCTGGTAGCGCGGCGTGCCGAGCAACAGACGACAGGCGGTCATGGACTCCTTGCCTAAGGTGTTCCAGGGCGTGGAGGCCCTGGTGCGCATGGGGGGCGACGTGATCTACGCCCTCATGGCGGTCACGTTCCTGATGTGGACGCTGATCCTGGAGCGCTTCTGGCACATCTACAGGGTGCAGCCGCGCGAGAGCGCCCTGGTCGTGGCCACATGGGAAGCGCGGCGCGATCACGTATCCTGGTACGCTCAGCAGATCCGACGCCAGATCATTTCCGAGGCTTCTCAGAGCGTCCGGCGTTTCATCCCCATGATCAAGACGTTGATCAGGCTCTGTCCCCTGCTGGGGCTGTTGGGGACGGTCACGGGCATGATCGAAGTCTTCGACGTCATGTCGCTCGTGGGCAGCGGCAACGTCCGCGCGATGGCCGGTGGCGTGTCCAAGGCAACCATCCCTACGATGACCGGCATGACAGCGGCCCTTGCCGGTGTATATTTCAGTGCTCGCTTGGACCAGCTTTCCAAGCGCAGAATCCAGGAACTCGAAGATAGGCTCAGCTCAGGCTAGGCGCGTATGACAGTCCGACGAATCCGACAAGACGAGGAAGACGACATCAACATGACCCCCATGTTGGATATCGTTTTCATCATGTTAATTTTCTTCATCGTGACTGCGTCGTTTGTGAAAGAAGCCGGTGTGGAGGTGAACCGGCCGGATGCTTCCAGCGCCGAGACCAAGGCCCGGGCCAGCATCCTGGTTGCCATCACCGCTGACGGGCAGATCTGGATCGACAAGCGACCGGTGGACGTGCGGCAGGTAAGAGCCAACGTCGAGCGTCTGCTTGCAGAAAACCCGAAGGGATCCATGGTAATCCAGGCGGACCGTGCATCCAAGAACGGTCTGCTGGTGCAGGTCATCGACGCCGCAAAGCTTGCGGGCGTGGATAACGTGGCCATCGCCGCCAAGCCGATGTGATGAACGATCCCGACGTAACGAGGGTAGCGAACCCAAACGCCCAGCCCGCGGGGCGAGACATGACGCGGCTCGGCGTTTCGGCGCTGGGTGCCGTGGGGGTTACCGGCGTGCTTTTCGTGTTCATGCACTCGTTGATCGCCATGGGCGAGGCGAAGTTCGACGAGATGGAAGACACGAAGATGGTGGATTTCATACGCTTGCGCCAGGAGCTCGACCTCCAGACCAAGCGCAAGCGCGAGCTCCCGAAGAAGGCGCCGCCCAAGCAAGACACCAACATACCCAAGATGACGGCGATGAAGATGGGCAGCAGCGTCAAAGGCATCGCGATCTCGGGACCTGCAGCGCCGACCATGGACAAGTCGGCGCTGCAGATCAGCGGCGGCCCAGGGATCGGCGCGATTCAGGACGCGCCGCTGATTCCGTTGACGCGTGTGCAGCCCATGTATCCACCGGAGGCGGCCCAACGGGGCCTCGAGGGTTGGGTGGAGCTCGTGTTCACGGTGACGCCCAGTGGCGCGGTCAAAGACCCGCGGGTAGTCAAGGCGAAGCCGTCCTTCGTGTTCAACCGGGCCGCCATTCAGGCCATAAAGAAATGGAAGTACCGTCCCAAAGTGGTCGACGGGAAACCGGTTACCAAGCGGGGTGAGCGAGTGAGACTGAACTTCCGTCTCGAGGATCAATAGCCGTTAGGAGAAGCCCGGCATGAAGCAGCGTCGTCATCGATACTATCCCTGGCTGATGGCGTGCCTGCTGGCTAGCGCCATCATTGCGGGCAATCGTGCACAGGCGCAGCAGGAATCGGAATCCGGCAAGTCGCTTGTGATGGGGCCATGGGCCTTCAAGCGCGTAACTCGCGCGCAAGAAGCGCTGGGTGAGGGCAAGTACGCCGACGCCCTGGAGCACCTCGATGACCTGCGGGAGCGCAAGGGGATCAACGACCACGAGAAGGCCGTGATGTGGCAGATGTACGGCTACGTCTACTCGAGCCAGCAGAAGGTGCAAAAGGCGATTAAGGCCTTCGAGAAGTGCGTGGCGCAGGACGCGCTGACTCGGCAGGTAACGCTCGAGATCCACTTCAACCTGGGTCAGCTGTACCTGGTCAACAAGCAATACAAAAAGGCGCTCAATGCGCTCAGAGCGTGGATTCGCAAGACCGACAAGATACGTCCCAGCGCCCACTACATCATGGCCATGGCGTATGTCCAAACGAAGGACTTCCGGCGCGCCCTGCGCTGGGCCAAGCGGGCGGTGGCCAGCACCGAAAAGCCCAAGGAGAGCTGGCTTCAGATGCTGCTAAGCATCCACTACGAGCTCGAACAATACAAGGAAGCCACCGGCGTGCTGGAGCGCCTGGTACGCGAACACCCGAAGAAGAAGACCTATTGGCTTCAGCTCTTTGCGTCGTACGCAAAGGTCGGCAGGGACGACGAGGCGTTTGCCGTGCTCGACCTGGCCAACGAGCAGGGGTTTCTCACGAAGGACTACGAGCTGAAGAACCTGGCTCAGCTGTATATCCAGCAGGGCGTCCCCTACAAGGGCGCGCGTCTGCTGGACAAGGCCATCAAGGCCGGTTCGGTCAAGCGTGAGACCAGGACTCTGGAGATGCTTGCCGAGGCATGGCTTCAGGCCAAGGAGCTCGAGAGGGCCGTCAAGCCGCTCAGGGAAGCTGCGCGCCAGGCCAAGGGTGGCGAAACCTATATGCGCCTCGCGTCGATCCACATGGAGCGTATGGAGTGGCCCGAGGCCAGGCAGGCTATCAGCGCCGCCATCAAGAAGGGCAAGCTCAGGAATCCTGGGCATGCGTACCTGTACCTCGGTATCGTGAATTTCCGCGATGACAAGCTGGCGCCCGCCAAGGACGCGTTCAAGCTCGCCAAGAAGCACAAGGCGAGCTCCAAGTCAGCCGACGCTTGGTTGACTATGTTGAAGGCCCGCCGGCGCTCCTAGGTTGCTGCCCAGAATCGCGCGTGAGCGGCTTTCGTCCTCGCGGCCGTCCTCGCAATAGTAAGCTATTGCTCCGGGGTCCGCTGCGGGCGCGTGAGCGGCTTTCCTCCTCGGCCCGGCCCTGCGCTCTGTGCATATAGCCCTGCGCTACGCATCCCGGCGTCCCATGGCTTCACTTTGTGTCGATTCTGCGTCATAACAGGGCCGCTTCGTTCCGTGGCACGGAGGTCGCGGAGCGTTGCCGGGCTGGGG
>JAKSBK010000042.1:0-2500 GCA_022361155.1 Pseudomonadota bacterium | reverse complement strand
AGTTCGAGTCTAGCTTGGCCCACCGGGCGTTGTCCTTGAGGAGCTCGGGCTGGCGCGACCCCGCGTCGTAAGCCGGGCGCCGTTGCGGGGTCGGCAGCGGAGCAGCCGCTGGGGTCGCCGCTTGGGCGACCGGGCCAGTTGACAGCGTGTCCAACCACTCGGGGCTGTAGCTCAGCTGGGAGAGCATCGGCTTTGCAAGCCGGGGGTCATCGGTTCGAGTCCGATCAGCTCCACACCGAAGCGGTCGCACAAGCAAGTCGTGACCGCGCCGATTTTGCCACCCACGAGTGGGTGGGCGGGCTTGTCCGCGTGGCAGGCCCCGGATGCTCTTTGACAATTTGAAGAGAGAAATCAACGAGTTTAGTCGCGTGACGTCGAGCAGGGACGCTGGCACTTGCCACGAACCCTGATCTCGAGTCATTGATGCGTGCCTTAGGGACAGGTAAAGCTACCAAGGGCGCGCGGTGGATGCCTTGGCGTCGAGAGGCGATGAAGGACGTGGACAGCTGCGAAAAGCCACGGGGAGCCGCTAACAGGCCTCGATCCGTGGATCTCCGAATCGGGCAACCGAGTGGGGACAACCCACTAACCTCGAGCTGAATCCATAGGCTCGGGGTGGCCAACCGGGTGAACTGAAACATCTAAGTAGCCCGTGGAAAGGAAATCAATCAGAGACTCCCCTAGTAGTGGCGAGCGAACGGGGAACAGCCCAAACCGTGCCAGTGTAAGCCTGGGAGCGTTGCTGGTGCGGGGTTGAGGGGCCACTCGGCCGGAATCCCAGTTCCGGCATGGAGTTACAAAGCCAACCGCTAGCCGAACGGCTTGGAATGGCCGGCCACAGAAGGTGACAGCCCTGTAGGCGAAAGCGGGAGGCCTCCAGAGTGGTTCCCGAGTACCGCAGGACACGTGCAATCCGGCGGGAATCCGGGAGGACCATCTTCCAAGGCTAAGTACTACTCGACGACCGATAGTGAACAAGTACCGTGAGGGAAAGGTGAAAAGTACCCCGATAAGGGGAGTGAAATAGTATCTGAAACCGCGTGTCTACAAGCAGTGGGAGCACTATGGCCGCCAGGCAATGTGCGACCGCGTACCTTTTGCATAATGGGCCTGCGACTTACGCTGTGTTGCGAGGTTAAGCCGATAGGTGTAGCCCCAGGGAAACCAAGTTCAAAGAGAGCGCTAGTAGCACGGCGTAGACCCGAAACCGGGCGATCTATCCTTGGCCAGGTTGAAGCGCGGGTAATACCGCGTGGAGGACCGAACCCACTGGAGTTGAAAATCCAGGGGATGAGCTGAGGATCGGAGTGAAAGGCTAAGCAAGCTCGGAAATAGCTGGTTCTCCGCGAAATATATTGAGGTATAGCCTCGGACGAATTGCGCCGGAGGTAGAGCACTGAATGGGCTAGGGGTCCTACCAGACTACCAAACCCAACCACACTCCGAATGCCGGTGACAACTATCCGGGAGTCAGGCTACGGGAGATAAGTTTCGTGGCCGAGAGGGAAAGAGCCCAGATCGACAGCTAAGGTCCCCAAATCCGGACTAAGTGGGAAAGGATGTGGGAGCGCTGAGACAACCAGGACGTTGGCTTAGAAGCAGCCATCGTTTAAAGAAAGCGTAATAGCTCACTGGTCAAGCGAACCTGCGCCGAAAATATAACGGGGCTAAGTCTGGTGCCGAAGCTTCGGGTTCTCTTCGGAGAGCGGTAGCGGAGCATTCCCAGGTAGATACATGGCGTACCGAGAGGAGCGCTTTCGGACCTGGGAAGAGCTTATGCAGGCATGAGTAGCGATAAACAGGATGAGAAATCCTGTCGCCGTAAGCCCAAGGTTTCCTGGGCAAGGATAATCCTCCCATGGGTTAGTCGGCCCCTAAGCCGAGGCCGAAAGGCGTAGGTGATGGAAAGCAGGTTAATATTCCTGCACCACTGGGGTGATTTACCTGAGCAGGGACGAAGAAGGGTGTGCTGATCCATCGGTTTGGTCGTGGTGGTTCAAACCCGTAGGTGGGCTCCATAGGACCCGACAGGGACAAACGTGGAGTCAACATCGAGAGGTGATGAGGTGGAGCTTCGGCTCCGTAACTCAGTGATCCCATACTTCCGAGAAAAGCTGCGCAGGGCGTCACTGCAGTGACCGTACCGGAAACCGACTCAGGTGGGCGGGGTGAGCATCCCAAGGCGCGTGAGAGAACACTGGCTAAGGAACTCGGCAAATTGACACCGTAACCTCGGGAGAAGGTGTGCCCGTCTGGGTGAAGGGCCTCGCGCCCCGAGCCCGGGTGGGTTGCAGAGAAATGAGGGTTGCGACTGTTTACTAAAAACATAGGACTCTGCGAACTCGTAAGAGGATGTATAGGGTCTGACGCCTGCCCGGTGCTGGAAGGTTAAGGGGAGTTGTCAGCGCAAGCGAAGCAGCGAACCGAAGCCCCAGTAAACGGCGGCCGTAACTATAACGGTCCTAAGGTAGCGAAATTCCTTGTCGGGTAAGTTCCGACC
>JAKSBK010000041.1 GCA_022361155.1 Pseudomonadota bacterium | reverse complement strand
TCCACCGAAGCTGGTAACCACGACCCTCGTGGCTCCAGAGGGCCACGCGTGGTTCCTTCGCCGTCACGACAGGTACCGAGCCCTGCAGTTTCTTTCGCTCTTTGACCTTCTGCGCCCGCTCAGGCTCGTCTCCGTGACTCCCAAGGAACAGGCAGCCGCCACGGAGATCCTGCGCAGGTTCTCCGACCAGAATCTTACGCTCACCGATGCCGTGGGCCTGCATCTGATGCACAAGGCAGGAACCTCCTCGTGCTGGTCCACGGACCACCACCTTGGCCTCACCGGCGTGCCGTTGGTGATTCATCAGTACTGACCCGAAACTTCGTTGCGGGTCAAGTGCTCGCTACGCGAGCTTGGCGACGGGCACGACGTGTGCGGGCAACCTGACCCGCGTTGAGGCTTGGGGATGTCCCGGCGGGTGCGGTGGGGGCGGCTCGCCGTGTGCGGGCAACCTGACCCGCGTTGAGGCTTGGGGATGTCCCGGACCGGTCGGGCTCTTTGGCGTCTCTACGGGCCGCTGGTGTGGGAGAGACGCACAACGGCGCGGCAAAGGAATGGGTACCCAGTACCGCGCAGGTATGACGCTCGGCCAAATGCTGAAACAAGGATTCATCGGGGAGGTCTTATGATGGCTGAGAGATTCGACGACCTGCCCGACTGGCGGTTCGAGGTTGAAGAAGCGTCCGCAGGCGTGTTCGAGGTCCGAGGTGTGGACGCGCAAGGACGTCGCGTTGGCGCCAAGGGCACCGACCCGGATGAGCTCTTGTTGGACGCGAAGCGCGCCGCGCACGAGGTCACGCGAAGGATCGCGTAACTGACCGTTGCCGGCCGGTTCGATATCGCATGCGGAGGCCGATTTGCGATCGTATGGTTTTCGCGGGCCAGCCGACTATATACGCGCGGGAACTCCACCAGCTTGAAGCTGCCGGTTACCGTCGCGTGGGCGATTATACGGTGCATCCCGTGCGCCCCATGCGGGCGGGCGTTGCCAAGAGCTCGGAGGGCCCGAGGGCGTGAAGACCTGGCTCACCCGGTCGAACGGACCGTTGGTAAACTCCATCGTCGATCCCTTCGGTTGGATGGGCCCCATTGGATGGCCCCTAACGTGAGCGGCGCCCCATTCCCAGGCTGACCAGGCCCGCCCACTCACGCTTCACCTATCCATGGCTGCCAACAGCCTGTTGCTCTGTAAGAAGTCCACGCCCCTGGTCGAGTGGGGCAAGTCGCTCCACACGCTCGCCAAGGGCCCCGGACATGTGGCAGTACCGGCCACCGTCTTCGCC
>JAKSBK010000040.1 GCA_022361155.1 Pseudomonadota bacterium | reverse complement strand
CCGGGGACGCTTGGGTCAGCAACTTGGACAATAGGGATGGAAAATGATCGTGACTCTGTGTGCAGATGGTAGCTGGCGGGTCGAGTTGCTGCTCGCCGTGTTCATCTCGTGGCGGGGCGCGGTTAGAACTCGATCGCCCTGGAGTCACACCCTGATGTGCTATAACGGGCCCAAAGAAACACGATACTGTGGAGCGTGGTGTGGTCGGCAGCGTGGGAGCCCAAGCTGACAGGGGCAGCACGATGGTGGCCTGCCTGGTGGCCTACCTATGGTCCCTCGCGTGGCTGCTCACGAGCAGCTGCAGCGCCTACGACGAGCGGCTGCTGGGCGACGCCTGGCAACTGGGCGACTGCCGCTACTGCGCGCTGCCCAACGCCAGCACGCGCTGCTCGCATGGTTTGTGCATGCTTGCCGTCTGCGATCCTGGATGGGGCGATTGCGATGGCGACACGGGCAATGGCTGCGAGACGCCCATTAATTCTACGATCAACTGCGGCGGCTGTGGAGTTTCGTGCGTCGCGCAATCGGGTACGACCTCTTGCGACGCTGGTCGCTGCGTGATCACAGGCTGCGATCCCGGGTACGGAGATTGCGATTTCGATCCAACGAACGGATGCGAGACCTCCCTTATGACGCCTTGGAACTGCGGATACTGCGGCCGGCTGTGCTTGCGACCCGATGGCTCGGGTTCGTGCTCCGGCGGCGTGTGTACCGGGGCTGTGTGTCTCCCGGGCTGGGCCGACTGCGACGCCGACGGTTTCTGCGAGACTGACCTGACAACGTCGCAATTGCACTGTGGTGCCTGTGGAGCAGCCTGTTTCCCGCCTGGGGCCGCGGCAGCGGTTTGCGAGGCGGGCAGGTGTCGGGTGACGCAGTGCTTCGCCGGCCTTGCCGACTGCGACGGAGCGCATTTCAACGGCTGCGAGACGCTCCTCAACACGGTTGCCGACTGCGGCGGTTGCGGAGATCGCTGCGGCTACCCAAACGCCCTCGCTGGCTGCCGTGCTGGTGTGTGTGCGATCGAGATCTGCACACCAGGCTGGGATAACTGCGATGCGATCATGAACAACGGCTGTGAGTCCTTCTTGAACACTCCCGAGCACTGCGGTGCCTGCGGTGCTCGCTGCAGCAACTGCGTGCATGGCCAATGCCTGTGCACTCCCAACTGCCTCGGCCGTGCCTGCGGGCCTGACGGGTGCGGCGGAACCTGCGGCGAGTGCGCCCCCGAGCAGACCTGCGTGCAAGGCGTGTGCGGTCAGGGGGTGCTGTTCAGCTGGACGCTAGCCAACGACTGTGCGCGGGGCAGGATTCGATTGCGGTTTCACGACATGACGAACAGGGCCGACGTGTGGCCTTCGGCGACCGGCGTGTGGCGGCTGCAGGTTGGACGCGAAAGAACCTTCAGCTTCCACTGTGCCCCGGGGGCAGAGATATGCCTGGGCGCGCGCAACCCAACCACGGCCTGGGGAGTGGGCCTGGACGGAACGCTGATCCCCGAGCCGATCTACTGTGCGACCTGCGGCGCGGGTCACCCCCGGTTGGAGCTTGGCTGCGGCGAGCGCAGTGTAGTGGGGCCCACGAGCGCTCAACCGCTACCTGTTGGCGCGAGGGTAGAGAGGATTCTTCAATGATTCCGGAGGATCGGCGGCTATCCCATGTAGGACAATCGCAGCCGCGTCGGGCGGTTCGGCTCGAAGTGGGCCCCCCTGAACCCGCGCCCTTTGGGCGGGGCAGCCTCAGTGCAAGAAAAGCGCGAGCCGTGGCGTTCGAGGCTGCTGCGCCGAGCTCTGGCGCAGTTCGAAGGCCGCTCGCTGGCGGGGGCTCAATGCCAGCACGCCGTCTCCAATCTTGCCGTTCCGAATAAACGAACCCGGTTTCACGCCACGTTCGAGCAGCAGGGCCGTGGCGTGATCGAAGAAGCTCTCTCTGTTCTTCATGGCCGTTATGTCGCTCTGCTCGAGCACGCTGCGGCGCCGCTCTTCGCCGGGGTGACAGTCGAGGAAGGTCTCGAACCTCTCAACGCACGCCTGTCGCGACTTCACGAGCTGTTCATAGCTCACGATGAGCACGTCTGGATCATCGCCGTGCGCGCGCCATTCTGCCACGTGATCAAACCAGGAACCGTACTGCAGCTCGCCGCAAAGGAAACGATCGAAGAACTCTTCGAAGGAGCCACGGAAGCCCAGATAGGCTTGATACAGGTGGTAGTACGAAGCCGCAACGTCTCGACCGTCGCGCTGCACGTACACATAGCGCGCACCGTCGGGCAGCCAGGCTCGAGGTAAGTGCGTCTTGATGACGCGGGGGTCGTCAAAGCGCTCGAAGTCCTCTGCGGCGAGCTCGCCAGTCGCGAGCTGACGCTCGAACCACGGCGCCAGCTCCGACACATGCGCTGCCGCTGCGGAGCCGCGCCCGTGGGTCATGAGGTAGATCATCCACTGCGCGACGGTGTTGCCTGAACGCGGATAGCTGGCGACGAAGATGTCACTCGGGCGCGCTCGGTAGGCGCGCCGGCCCTTCACGTAGCGGGCCGTGCGCTGCGCATCCTCGAGCGCGGGTAGGAGGCGGTCGAGCGCGGTGCAGGCAAATTCGAGTAAGCGGTCTTTCGCACAGGCCACGCTGGCCACGCTGGCGCGCATGCCCCGCGCCCGTGCGGGTCTCATGAGCCGGACGCAGGGGTTATGTGCACCCTAGTCCCCTTTCGGCTCCAAACGCCATGCCAGCCGGCTGGCAAGTCCGGCTCGACCCAGTGCCAAAGCCAGCGCGCATCGCCAGGCGGAAGGTTGGTGCAGCCGTGGCTGCGCACGTTGCCGAACTCGTTGTGCCAGTAGGCTCCGTGCAACGCGAAACCATCGTGGTAGTACATCGTCCAGGGTGCCTCCTCGACCTCGTAGTATTTCACATCGGGATCGGGACCACTCATGGTGATCGAAATGTGCTTCTCTCGAATACGGAAGGTGCCGGGCGGCGTATCGTTCGGAGGCTTGCCGCTCGACACCAGCGTTGCGTACACAGGTCGATCGTCCTCGTACGCGACAAGCGTCTGCTCCCCCAGATCGATGTGAATCCACTTGGTCTGTCGGGGGATCGCTGCTGGCCGGGCAATCCTGCGCGCAATCCGAACGGCCTCGCGCCCTACCAGGTGCCCTCCGTCGCTGACAAGGTACTCGCCGCTTTCGTCGAGGAAGGTTTCCGCGACGTGGAAGCGCGCGAACTGCTCCGCACGGCCTTCGTCACGCGTGCCGCCAGGGACTTGCCGGCGCACGACCGCAGACTTCAGATGCACGAAGGCGAGCGGAAGCGCGCGCGCCGAGCTCAGCAGCTCGCCTCGCATTCGCGCGGCCGGCAGCTGCTGCAGATCGCGGGTGCGCACCACCCGCCCGCGCACGGTTTGCACGAAGCCGCGCTGCTCTGGCTTGCTGTCGCTCGGAAACGCGAGAAAGTAGGCGCCATCCATGATCGTGGAAACCACGTCCGGCAGCTTTGCATGTTTGGCGCCTTGAATCGCTGTCTGAGCGCTGCGTTCCTCGCTCGGGGACGGGCGCCTGTAATAGCGGGGTGCGCCGCGGACCGCCTTGGCGTATCGGTACGGCAGGCTACGGCTGACATCGGGAACTGCGCTCTGTAGCTCGGGTCGATAACGCGAGCTCACATTGAAGCCTTGTCTAGTGCAAACGTACCCGCGTGGTACCACCTGGTACCAGCGGCCTCCTTTGCAGCCGGAGCCCGGCTCGTGCGAGCGAATACCTACGCTCGTGCCGCGCCGCACTATGCCCGCCACCAACGAGTTGTCGCGAGGCCGCCGGAAAACCAGGCCCTCGAGGTGGAAGGCCTGCGCGCGCAGCCTTTGGTCGTTGGGAGGCAGCAGCATCCTGGGCACGACGGCGGGGGGCCACGGACCGGGCTTCGGTGCTCGCAGCTGCAGCGGCGCTGCCCTCGACTCGGGGTCGGCGCCGGCCGGCTCGGCCGGGGGCCCCGCCGTGCCCGCGTGACGTCCCTGCACGGGCCGCCACTGGGTCAGCGTCAACGCGGCTGCAAGGACGGTCAGCGTGCCCGCCGCGGCCGTCAAGGCCCATCGCTTATGGAGCCCGCGACGCAACCCAAGGAGCGCTTGAACGACCGGTGCGCTTGGCCCGTCTCGAGCCCCGGAATTTGTCAACGACCACGGATTCCAGCTCGGCACGGCCATTCCTACAAAAGCCTGCAACGGTTACCAGTCTCCGGGCAAGATGTCGACCATCGAAGCTTGCACACGGTTGTCTTCGAGGCCAACACTTGCTAGCTAGTGCCCGGCCTTATCTTCCGGCCGCACCCTAGGCAGTTGCAGGACATGATGCGCAGAGATTCGCTTCCGAGCCAGCACGGCTTCGCAGAGGGTTCCTCCGGCCGTGTGCGAGCGCTGCGCGGCTTGCCCTACCTGCAGCCGCGCCTCAGCTGCCTGATTCAGCGACAGGAGCTGTTCGCCCGCAACTCGCACACAGTCGATCCCGATCCCGTGCCAATCTTGCACACAGCGGACGCTACCTGGTTCGGGGTCGGGCTCGTGCAACAGAGCGCGCCCGCGCTGCTGCCGCTCGACGTCCTCGTCATGATTCTGGCTCAGGAGTTGCTGCGCCGGGAGCTGGGTATGGCCCACAGCTTTGTGCTGATCGCGGACAGCAATGCGCTTCGCGCGGGTGCCAGTGAGCTCGGGGTTCGGCGCGCTGCCCAACGAGTCGAGTCGGTACTGGGCCGGTTGATCGACCATCTGGGATTTCCCGCGCGCACGCTTCGAGCCTCCGCGCTGAGAATCCCCGAGACGCTGCGCCAGCATTCGTGCACGCAGCTAGCCCGCATCGGGCTCGAAGTGGGTGACCGATCCGGGCTACAGCGGTCAGCCTACGTGAGCGAGCAGCTGGCACAGACCGAGGCCATGCGACGCGCCGGCGCGCGCGTGAAGCTCGGCTGGACGCTGTCCGCGGCGTGCTGGGATGAGCGCTACTTCGACGGTTTGTATCGCCGCTGTTTCGGCACGCGGGGGGTGACCTTCGTGTACACGATTGGAGGGCGCAGGCTCGACGCTCGCCGCCCGCGCGCTTGCCCGTACCTCGAAAGCGAGGCCACGCGGCGCCTGGTTTTTGGGCCGTCAGAGCAGGTCGCCGATAAGCTCGCGGCCCATCGAGACTCGCCTGCCGGCCGCGGCTACCTCAGGCTGCTTGGCAAGATCGAACGTGCCCATCGCACGCTCACCGGCCGCGGGTCTCCTTGTGCGGAAGCGCTGGCTCAGCAACTGGTGAACATCGGCAGCGCTGGCGAGCGCTGAGGCTCGCTGGTGGTACCCGTTCACGGGGTGACCACGCTTGCAGGACAGCTTCCCAGGCGGTCTTCCGGGCGGCTTTCGTCCTCGTCCTCGCCTGCGCTGCGCTGATTCCAACCGCAGCCGAGCAGTACTCCTCGGGCGATTCCTGCGGGCGCGCTCGCCCAGAAGACCGCATGAAAACCCGATTGACTGGGGCAGCCGCATGCGCTGCATTTCCTCGGTTCGCCGACACGCCATCCGACCCCGCGGCGCTGCGCCAT
>JAKSBK010000039.1 GCA_022361155.1 Pseudomonadota bacterium | reverse complement strand
TCACGACCACAATCAGCTAGCCGTGCCTCGGGGTGAGTTCCGCCAGCTCTCCGCGGGCGCCGACCACACGTGCGCGGTGAGCACCTCGGGTTTCGTTGCCTGCTGGGGAGCCGACAGGCACGGCCAGAGTTCGCCCCCACCAGAGCTGTCGGGACCCTTCACGACGCGTCCGTGACTGCTACTACCAGTTCGTATCCGTGGAAAACAACTCCCCTAACGCCAAGGACTACGACATCAAGCTCTGGATGTTCAACTGGAATGGCATCACACTCGGCACGACCCATGGCATCGCATGGTCGGCGTGGGAGGATTAGCGGCCCTAATGGCGGCGAGCGCACGTAGCGCTGTCCTGCGGAGGGGGTGTGCGTTGCTGGTGCTCCTGTGTGCCTGCGACTCGGGTGGCGCAGCGGGCATCGGGGGCAGCGCGGGTGGCGTGGGAGCGGCCGGTGGCCGGGGCGACACCCGCCCCTGGAGCGGTGCCGGTGGCACGGGCGGCTGGGCGGCAACCAGCGGCTGGGGCGGGGTTGGTGGCGCCCGCCCCTGGCCCGGCGGCGGAGCCGGCGTGGCGGGCGGCTTCGGCGGCTGGATGGGCGCGGGCGGTTGGGCCGGAGCCAGCCACTGGGGCGGCGCCGGTGGTGCTGGGATCGCCGCTGGCTGGGGTGGCAACGGCGGCTCGTTGGGCGCGGCCGGGCTTGGCCACTCGGGATTCCAGTGCAACATCCTCTTTCCCCCACCTCCGCCACCGGGTGCTACCGCGGGCGTTAGTGGTACGCCGGGCATCTACTGCGGACCGGGGGGCGTAGGCACACCCTTCTTGAGACCAGGCACAACTGCCTGCCAGGGCGCCGGGGTGCAGGAGCTGTTGTGTTGCACGCCGGCGGGTGGCTGCGCTCTGCAGCTCGGAAACACCTGCGTGCCCAACGACGACACCATCGACTCGCCCGCACAGGCTTTCAGCTCCTCGTGCCCTCACGCCACATTGAATCTCGATTGGCTGGGCAGCTGCGCCATGGCCGGCTGCTGCCGCCGGGACGGCAGCTGCGGGCTGTTCGCACCGTATTCGTGGGGTGTGTGCGTCGATCGCGCCCACTTCGCGGACAGGG
>JAKSBK010000038.1 GCA_022361155.1 Pseudomonadota bacterium | reverse complement strand
GTGCCCCGGCAACGTTAGGCCGGATTCAAAGCACGTATCGATGGGTGAGTCGCGACTCCTGTGCCGTCCCTCTCGGCTGGCGCCCACTTCTCGTATTGCCGACTGCGCACCGCGCTGCCGGAGGGGACCACTGCATGTCCTTGACACCGGCCGCTCTATCGAGGGTCAGGTCGGCCCCGCGCGCCGGCAGCATATCGCCGCTGCTTGCAAACGTGTACCTGCATTATGTGTTCGACCTTTGGGTCCAGCAGTGGCGACGTAAACGTGCCGGTGGCGACATGATCGTCGTCCGGTACGCCGACGACGGTGCGCCACGACGGCGCGGAAAGGAGGCCACCATGGCCGCCTAGAAGCAGCCTTGCTGCACAACCGATGAGGGTAGGCCCCTCGGAGTCGGCTTGCAGGAGCGGGCTCCAAACCACTGTCAGCTGCGGTGGCCAAAAGCCACGGTGGTGAGCGTGACAGGGAAAGGCGCGGCTTGACCGCGTCAGGTGAGGTCCAGAGAGACGAAGCGAATGAACTACCGGCAACGTGTCGAAAGCGTGGGGATGGCGTCAAAACCAGGGCGAGTCGTTACTCTGGGACAAGCTCAGGGGAAACCTGCTGACTGCCTGAGCGGCGTCCGGCATAGAGGTGGCGTGAATCTGGACCAGGCGGCTGTGCGGAACGTGGGAACCTTCCGCCTTGATGCGAAGGGAGAAATCCAAGTGGAAGACCAACAAAGATGAGAGTACCAATGCAAGGCGAAGGGGCGGAGCGACCCGTAGTAGCGAAGAAGTCGAGGAAACTCGATGGAGCGAAGGGGTTGCGTCATCCAGCGGCGGTCATGAGCCAACCACTGTGTGGGAGGAGCTTGTGAGCAAAGCGAAGCCGTTTGATATTTCCAAGAAAGTGGTTTGGGAGGCCTACCAACGCGTTAAGGCGAATCAGGGAGCGGCCGGAGTTGATTCTGAATCGCTGCAGGAGTTCGAGCGCGGTGGGGTGCTGGGGTGATTTCAAGACCGGCCAATCCTCGCCACCTGGCGGCGTCAAGTTCGCTAGCGTGAGTGCAGGCTGGTTCCACACGTGTGGTGTCCGCGCGTTGGATAAACGTGCTGAGTGCTGGGGCAACAAGTATTGTGAACGGGGCTCAGAAAACGCGCCTTTTCGGTGGTCAGATCCGCGCGCACTTATTCGGCGCAGTTGACCTGTGGCCGGGAAGCCTGCCTTCCCGGCATAGCGGCATAGTAGCCAACCCTGCGGAATCGTTGGCGGGTCAAGGGGCGCGCAGCGCCGAGCGCACGCGAGCTTGCCCTTGAGGCGACAAGGATTCCGTGGGACCAGCCCCATTTCACAGCGCCGAATAGACGCGACT
>JAKSBK010000037.1 GCA_022361155.1 Pseudomonadota bacterium | reverse complement strand
TTTTGGGGTGGCATGGGATACATGTGGGAAGCCAGCGTCAGCCGCCTGTATCGTGATGGCAGGCTCGCCTCCATAGGTGGGGGTGCGGACGAAGTCATGCTCTCGATCATCTGCAAGCTCGATGGGCTTGCCGGCCGATGAGCCTGGTCGTTCCATGAGCCTGGTCGTTCCATGAGCCTGGTCGTTCCATGAGCGAGCGCAAGCTCGTCGTCACCTGCGCGCTGACCGGGGTCCTGACCGATCCGGCACGCCATCCCGTGCCCGTGAGTGCCGAGGAGATGGCCAGGTCGGCCCGCGAGGCCTACGACGCGGGCGCCAGCGTCATGCACCTGCATTTCCGGCGCCAGGAGCCTGGCATGGGACATCTGCCGAGCTGGGAACCGGCGCTCGCGAGCGAAGTCAACGACGCCGTGCGCGAAGCTTGCCCGGGGGCGCTGATCAACATGAGCACGGGCGTGCTCGGACCCGATCTGTCCGGTCCCAGCGCGTGCATGCGCCGCATTCGCCCCGAGATCGCAGCCTGCAACGCCGGTTCGCTCAACTACCTCAAGACGCGCGCCGACGGCTCCTGGGCCTGGCCGCCCATGGTGTTCGACAATCCGGTCGAGAAGGTCCAGCGGATGCTCGACGTGATGCGCGAAACAGGTGCGGTGCCCGAGTTCGAGTGCTTCGATCTGGGCATCGTGCGCTCGGTTTGCTTGTACGTGGAACACGGCATGGCCGCGCGGCCTCATTACAACTTCGTCATGGGCGTGGCTTCGGGCATGCCCTGCGACGCGGAGTTGCTGCCGCTCTTGGTGCGCTACGCTCGCGAGGGCTCGAGCTGGCAGGTGACCGCGATCGGCCGCGCCGAGGTCTGGCGCCTGCACCGAAAGGCCGCCGAGCTCGGCGGCGACCTTCGAACGGGTCTGGAGGACACATTCTACCTTCCCGATGGATCGCGTGCGCGCGGCAACGGTGACCTCGTGCACGCCATCGTGAAATGTGCTCGCAAAGCCGGCCGCGAAATCGCCTCCCCCCAGCAAGCCCGCGCTCGGCTGCTTGCCCGGTAGCGGCTCCGGCCGGCCGCGCGCTTGGGGAGCTTGTAGGGGCCTGCAAGACGGGCAGGTCATGGTGTGGAGCCCGCTTGGACTACGGAGTTCGCGACCCCGCGTGGTTGCTGCCGGCGGACTCGGCCTGCCGCTCTTGGTTCGGGCGTTGCAGCCATTTGTGCAAGAACTTGGCCAGGCGACGGTTGCCTTCGACGCTGAAGTGTCCGTCGTATGGCAAGTAGCAGTGGTCGCAATCCTCGAAGATCGCCCGCGTAGAGGTGCATGCCAGCCGGTTGTGCCGACACGTGTTGGCCACGAGCCCTGCCATGCGGTCGAACGCTTCGGCATAGCGCGGAAGCGCACCCCGCGTATCCAGATCGACGAGCTGGAGCTCCACACCCTGCTGTCGCGCTCGTTGGCTCAGGTCCGCCATCACCGCACCGAAATACTGAGCCGCCGGACGAAACCATGCCAGGTTCATGAGGGGCACGAGGAAATGCGGCATCTCGGGCCTACCGGTCTGCTCGTCCTTCGGCCACAAGGCCACAGGCGGCGCAAGCGCCTCGACTTCTAGGGCGTGGTACAGGCGCATCGCACGAAAGTTCATCAGAAAGCTGCGCAGGTTGGTCGGAGTGCCGCGCCATAGCGCATGCATGTCGTTCCACAGCAGCCCGTAGTCGTAGTGCGTGAGCTCCGGCCTCCAAGTCAAGTACTGAAAAGGCCTGCGTGCAACAATCTCGTACAGATCGTTGATGAACGGAAACAGCAGCACTTTTTTCGGCCGGAAGCGCGGCAGGAACAAGCGCAGCAGGAGGTACTCTTGGTAGAGGCAATCGGCTTGGCGGGCCATGTTGTAGACCGGATGGCCATACTCTGCTCGCAGCAGGTGGGCCGCGGTCTGTTCCACGTCGAGTCCGTGCCCGAACACCATGGAGTCGCCGACGAGCAAGACCTCCTTGTCCCGTATGCCCGGAGCGTTGCGAAAACCCCACTCGTCGGTGCGGTGCTCGAAGGAATAGCCGTTGAACCAGTTTTGCGTGTGGTGGTTTGGTCGCATGAAATTCATGCCGGTTTTGCCATCCACCACGTAGATGCCGCGGGGCCACTCGTTGTACTTGGTCACGACGTAGTTGGCGAGGTTCACCGGCAGCCGCGTTCCTCCCACCCAGAGCGCGCTCTCCAGTAGGACCGCGCACAGCAGCACGGAACCGATCCCCGTCAGCATCACGAACAGGGTGCGTCGAATGGGGGTGGGTCTAGCCCGCATCGATCACCAGCCTCCAGCCCGATCGGCCGATCCGCCCGCGCAGGCAGCCGCGTCCTCGTTTCGGCCTCCTCCACATGGTGTCAACTATGCCTCCGGTCCCTCAACTGCGGATCGGCCGCTATCGCAGACGCCTCGACCGATCGGACTCGAAGTTGGTGACCGATGCGGGCTCGTAGTCGCTGCTGAAGGGTCAGTACTCATGCCCATCCCGAACCGCATCGCTCGTCCAGCACGACCGGCGCCGTGACGAGGCCTCTGGGCCGATACCAGCGAGGACTCGCCGGGCGCTCGCAAAGGCGACCAGTGAAGCCATAGCAGCGCTGCTCCTGCGCGCCAGCGCGCGCCCAGCGCAGGCTGCGGGCGGCAGCCTCGGCAGCGCCGCACTACCCCTTCTTGGAGGCCAGATCCTTGATGCGTACCCGCGGCACGGTGCGACCCAGGCGCGCGTAGCTGCGAATCTGCGGGGGCTCGGGGTCGGGCAGGCCCTCGCCGGCCCCATCGACTGGTTGTCCGGGCCGGTCTTCGGTGGCGACGCCGGCCGACGTCGCCGTCTCGGACTCCCCCGATTCGGCGGAAGACACGGCGGAAGGAGCCACGACTTCCTCATCGACCGACTGGGCCGTGGCGGCCTGCTCCTGGATTTCTGTTGATGCGCCGGCCCCGTGGCTTGGTGGGGTCCGGTTCACGCGAAGCGGTTCAGCGAGCGGCCAGGCCACGCCCCGCCTGGCCGACTTCGGTGGCAGAGCAGCAGCCGCTGCCGTGGCTGTGCGCGGGCGCGCCAGGGGCCAGGCCGCAGACCGGCCGGCTGGGCGCGGGAGCGGGCGCGGCTTCGGCTTTCGGTCGGACTCGGTCATCCCCGATCCTTCGTGCCTACGCCATCCTGGGGCCTTTGAAAAGCCCCGGCGCTACGGACTTGATGCGCCCTAGCGGCACATCCAGCTCAGCTCGGAGCCCTATTCCTCGCTTGCCATGGCAACCGGGGCGGGCTCCGACCGGCGGATGCCTTCTTCGGAAACCGAGTCTGCCACCACTACTTCAAAGCGCTTGTACGCTGCGAGGCCGCTGCCAGCGGGAACCAAACGTCCCATGATGACGTTTTCCTTGAGTCCGCGCAGGTAGTCCACCTTCCCGCTGATGGAAGCCTCTGTGAGCACCTTCGTGGTCTCCTGGAACGAGGAGGCGCTGATGAAGGAATCGCCCGACAACGATGCCTTGGTGATTCCGAGCAAGAGCGGTTCCGCTACTGCTGGATGCCCCCCGCGTGCGATCACGCGCTCGTTTTCCCTTTCGAACGCGCCCTTCTCCACCTGTTCATCGACCAAGAAGGTGCTGTCTCCTACCTCCTTGATTCGAACCCGGCGCAGCATCTGCCGAACGATGACTTCGATGTGCTTGTCGTTTATCGTCACGCCCTGCAAACGATAAACCTGCTGAATCTCGTCGACGAGCCATGCCGACAGCGCCTTCTCCCCCTTGACCCGCAGGATGTCGTGAGGATTGGCGGGACCGTCCATCAAGGCCTCGCCTGCGATCACGCGGTCGCCCTCCTTCACCGTCAGATGGCGGCCCTTGGCAAAGAGGTGTTCTTTCGAATCCCCGATTTCGGGCGTCAGCACCAACTTGCGCTTGCCCTTGGTGTCCTTGCCGAAGCTCACCGTTCCGTCGATATCCGCAACGATGGCATGGTCCTTTGGCTTGCGGGCCTCGAACAGCTCAGCCACCCGGGGCAGCCCGCCCGTGATGTCCTTCGTCTTGGTTGTCTCGCGCGGAATCTTGGCGATGATCTCGCCGGCCTCCACGGACTGACCCTCCTGGGGAATGATGTTGGCCCCAACCGGAAGAAAGTAGCGCGCGGGCGTGCCTTCCCTTTCTATCGTGTCACCGGTTTCTGGATCCTTCACCGAAACCCGCGGACGCGCACTTGGATCGCGCGATTCAATTACCACCCGCCGTGAGAGACCCGTAACTTCGTCGAGCTTCTCCTCCATGGTGACGCCCTCGACGATATCGCCATACTTCACGACCCCGGAGGCTTCCGTGAGCAACGGTATGGCGTAGGGGTCCCACTCCGAAAGCATGGCGCCACGCCTGATCTGCTGTTCGTCTTTGACCTTGAGGAATGCCCCATAGGTAAGATTGTAGCGCTCGCGCTCCCGGCCCGATTCATCCACTACTTTAAGCACAGCGTGCCGATTCATGATGACAACGGAACCGTCCTCTTTCTCGATATAGCGACAGTTCTCGAGCTTCACCGTCCCGTCTGATCGTGTCGTAAGGCTCGATTGTTCAATCTTCCCTCTGGCCGCGGCACCCCCAATATGGAAGGTACGCATGGTAAGCTGTGTACCCGGCTCTCCGATTGATTGCGCCGCGATTACGCCTGCCGCCTCGCCGATGTTTACCTTGTATCCACGTGCCAGGTCCCGCCCGTAACACAGCACGCAGATACCCCGCCTAGCCTGACACGTGAGCACAGAGCGAATAATCACCCGATCAATGCCGGCCTCTTCGACTCGACGCACTCTCCCCTCGTCTATCTCCTCGTTGTGCGCCACCAGCACCTCCCCGGTTACCGGATCGACGATGTCCTCGAGTGCGATGCGACCCAACACTCGCTCGCCAAGTGTCGTCACCACCTCACCCCCCTCCTCGAGCTTCGAAACCCAAACGCCGTCGAGCGTCTCGCAATCGTACTCGGTGACGATGGCATCCTGCGCAACGTCCACCAAGCGCCGCGTCAGATAGCCCGAGTTCGCGGTCTTGAGCGCCGTGTCTGCCAGCCCCTTGCGCGCACCGTGCGTCGAAATGAAGTACTGCAGCACGGTCAGGCCTTCCCGGAAATTCGCTGTGATGGGCGTTTCGATGATCTCCCCTGATGGTTTCGCCATCAGACCACGCATTCCCGCAAGCTGCCGGATCTGTTGATTGGAGCCTCGCGCACCCGAATCGGCCATCATGAAAATGGGATTGAAGGAGGGAGTCTCACGCTTATCCTGCGTCCTGGGATCCACGACCGTTTCGCGTCCTATGCCATCCAACAGATCGTTCGCCACGCGATCCGCGGCGTCCGCCCAGATGTCCACGACCTTGTTGTAGCGTTCACCGTCCGTGATCAGCCCCTCCTGATACTGCTCTATGACGGTCTCGACGTCCTGCTGCGATCTCGCAAGAATGTCCTTCTTGCTTGCGGGAATGGCCATGTCGTCCATGCAGATCGATATGCCCGCCCGTGTGGCCGAATCGAAACCCAACGTGCGCAGGCGGTCGGCAAGCAGGACCGTGCTCTTGTTGCGGCTCTTGCGATAGCAGGCGTCGATCAGAACCGATAGGGCCTTCTTGTCGAGCACCTTGTTCACCAGCGAGAAGCTGACGCCCTTTGGAAGCACCTCCGCTACCAAGACCCGCCCCACCGTCGTCTCGACGATCTCGCCATCGATGCGAGCCCGGATCCGCGCGTGCAAGTGCACCTCTCCCGCGTCGTAGGCCATCCTGACCTCTGCCGGAGAGGAGTAGATCCCGCTGAAGTCTCCATGCTTTTCGCTACCCGGACGGTGGCGGCCGTGCACGAAGGGCCGCTCGCGCGTCACGTAGTAGAGCCCCAGCACTATGTCCTGCGTCGGGTTGATGATTGGCCGACCGTTGGCGGGCGAAAGAATGTTGTTCGTGCTCATCATGAGCACTCTGGCCTCCATCTGTGCCTCGACAGAAAGCGGCACGTGAACAGCCATTTGATCGCCATCGAAATCCGCATTGAACGCCGCGCAAACCAGGGGATGAAGCTGCACCGCCTTGCCCTCGATCAATACCGGCTCGAAAGCCTGGATTCCGAGACGGTGCAGCGTCGGAGCGCGGTTCAGGAGCACCGGGTGCTCGGTGATCACTTCCTCGAGGATATCCCAGACTTCGGACTTCTCCCGCTCCACCATTTTCTTGGCGCTCTTGATCGTCGTAACGTAGCCGCGCTCCTCCAACTTGTTGTAGATGAACGGTTTGAACAGCTCGAGCGCCATCTTCTTCGGAAGACCGCATTGGTGCAGCTTCAGGTTGGGCCCCACCACGATGACCGAGCGACCCGAGTAGTCCACGCGCTTGCCCAGCAGGTTCTGCCGAAAGCGGCCCTGCTTGCCCTTGAGCATGTCGCTCAGGGACTTGAGGGGGCGCTTGTTGGGTCCCGTGATGGTCTTGCCGCGTCGTCCGTTGTCGAACAGCGCATCCACGGCCTCCTGCAACATGCGCCGTTCGTTGCGAATGATGATTTCCGGGGCGTTGAGCTCGACCAGCCGCTTCAGGCGGTTGTTGCGGTTGATCACCCGGCGATACAGATCGTTCAAATCCGATGTGGCGAAGCGACCGCCGTCCAGCGGCACCAGCGGGCGCAAGTCCGGTGGCAGGACAGGCACGACCGTGAGCATCATCCACTCGGGCCGATTCCCGGAATCCCGGAAGGCCTCGACGACCTTCAAGCGCTTGGAGAGCTTCTTGCGCTTGGCCTCGCTGGCCGTCTCGCGCATCTCTCCTCGCAGCTCCTCCCCGAGCGCATGAACGTCGACGGCTTTGAGCATCTCGAGAATCGCCTCACCACCCATGCTGGCCGTGAAACCGTCGTAGCCGAATTCGTCGACGAGCTGCTGGTAGCGTTCTTCGCTCAAGATCTCGCCGCGCTGCAGCGAGCTCTCCATGGGATCGAGCACGATGTAGCTTTCGCAGTACAGGACCCTTTCGAGCTCCTTGAGGCTGATGTCCAGGATCGCGCCGATGCGCGATGGCAGGCTCTTGAGAAACCAGATGTGTGCTACCGGCGTTGCTAGCGTGATGTGGCCCAATCGCTCACGACGCACCTTGCTCTGGATCACCTCGACACCGCACTTCTCACACACGATTCCACGGTGCTTCATGCGCTTGTATTTGCCGCACACACATTCGTAATCCTTCACAGGCCCGAAGATCTTCGCGCAAAAGAGGCCGTCACGCTCGGGCTTGAACGTCCGGTAGTTGATCGTCTCCGGCTTTCGCACCTCACCATGTGACCACTGCCGGATCTTCTCCGGCGACGCCAGCGAGATCCGAATGGCGGAGAACGAAAGTGGATCCTTGGGCTTCTCGAAAAAGCTGAAGATATCCTTCATGACCCTTATTCCTCCTCCGCAGCAAGGACATCGTCGACCTTGGGCGATGTCCCTCCGGTCTCTATGAGTTCAATGTTGAGGCACAGCGCTTGAAGCTCTTTCATCAACACATTGAAGCTCTCGGGCAACCCGGCATCCAAGCTGTGGTCACCCTTGACGATCGCCTCGTACATACGCGTTCGCCCCTGCACATCGTCGGACTTTACGGTCAAGAATTCCTGTAACGCATAGGCGGCACCGTAGGCTTCCATGGCCCAGACCTCCATCTCACCCAAACGCTGGCCACCGAACTGTGCCTTTCCACCCAGCGGCTGCTGCGTCACAAGCGAGTAGGGCCCGATGCTGCGCGCGTGGATCTTGTCGTCCACGAGATGATGCAGCTTCAGCATATACATGATCCCGACCGTGACCTCTTGGTCAAACGCCTCGCCCGTTCGACCGTCGTACAGACGCGTCTGTCCGCTGGCCTTGACACTCGCCAGGCTGAGCAGCTCCCTGATCTCTGCCTCGGTCGCACCGTCAAATACCGGCGTGGCCAGGTGCACACCTTTTCCGAGCGCCCGCCTGAACTCGACCAGGCTTGCCACATCGAGGTCGTCGATCAGCTCTCGTACACTCCCGGTCTTGAAAATGGTCCTCAGCCGTGACCGCAGCTCCTCGGTCGATCGAGTCAACTGATGCTGCAGCTGCTCTCCGAGCAGATAACCGGCCCAACCCAGATGCGTTTCGAGAATCTGCCCCACGTTCATGCGGCTGGGCACACCCAGAGGATTGAGCACGATATCCACCGGCATTCCATCCGCCAGATAGGGCATGTCCTCCGCGGGGAGAATACGACTTACTACGCCCTTGTTACCGTGCCGCCCGGCCATCTTGTCGCCCACCTGCAGCTTACGCTTGATGGCGATATAGACCTTCACCATCTTGATCACACCCGGTGGCAGCTCATCTCCCTTCGAGAGCTTGCCGATCTTTTCCTGAAAGCGCTCCTCGATCGCGGCAATCTGACGTCCAAGACGCTCGGCGATGGTCTTCAGCTCCTCGCCATGCTTCTCGACTTCGATCTGCCCCCAGTACTTGCGCAAGATCGCATTCAGCCCCTCCTGCGTCAGAATCGTTCCCTTCGCGAGCAGCACCCTGCCGCTG